>NZ_JBHYJD010000020.1:0-188202 GCF_042740555.1 Nonomuraea sp. NPDC059007
TTTTTTTTTTTTTACGCGGTTGCTGCCCTTCCCGCCGCGGGCGTTCGGGGGTTAACGGGTGTTTCAAGTCGTGCGGGGAGTGGCGGCCCCGGGCGTCCCGGGCCCCAACTTTTTCGTGGGGGGCGCCGACGACCTCGACCTGCTCACCGCCGTCGAGGACAAACACGACCTTCCGGTACGGCTCCGCCTGGCCCCGTGGTGCATGCCCGGCGACGGCCCCGACGAGTTCGCCGGCCTGATCGGCATGCAGCAGAAGCACGGCCGCACCTGGCGGGTCGGCGGGGTGAAGCTGTTCATGGACGGCACCGTCGAGGGCGGCACCGCCTGGCTCGAACACGCCGACTGCCACGGTGAGGGCACCGAGGCCTTCTGGCTCGATCCTGCCGACTACCGGCATGCCGTACGGACGCTGCATCAGGTGGGTGTGCCCACCGCGACGCACGCGATCGGCGACGCGGCCGTGCGCCATGTCCTCGACACGATCGAAGGGCTGGGGGCGGGCGGCCCGCGCCACCGCGTCGAGCACATCGAGACGCTGGCCGACGACCAGGTCGGCCGGTTCGCCGGGCTGGGCGTGGCGGCCTCGATGCAGCCTCCGCACACCGCCTACACGCGCGCCGACCACACCGACGAATGGTCCAGGCGCCTGGGTGACGAGCGGGCCGCGCGCGCCTGGCGCTGCCGTGACCTGCGCGAGGCCGGCGCCATCCTCGCGCTGGGCTCCGACTGGCCGATCGCCCCCTACGACGCCCGCCAGATCCTGGCCGCCGCCCTTGAGCCGCGCGGGGCGGCCACCGGCGGCGGGCTGAGCGGCCTGATGGCGCTGGAGGGCTGCACCTCGCACGCGGCGCTGGCCTCCTCGACCGAGTCGGTGTCCGGCCGGATCGCCCCCGGGTTCCTGGCCGACCTCACCGCGCTCGCGCTCGACCCGGTCACCACGCCCGCGGACGAGCTGGCCGAGTCCCCGGTCACACTGACCATGACCGGGGGACGCGTCGTCTTCGAGCGGCCCTGATCAGGCGACCTTGGGGGTGGCCCGCATCCCGACGAACACGCAGGGGGTGCCGTCGGTCAGCGTGGAGAACACGACGGGCATGTAGTCGTCGTTGAACGACGGACCGGCGCCGGTGCCCGCGAACACGGCCGGGGTGACGGGGGCGAGCTCGACGTCCAGGGGCGGGGAGATGCCCGCCATGCCGTCGACGAACTCATACAGCAGCCGTCCCTCGGTCACGGTCAGGGCCGCGCCCTCGCGGCGGTAGGTGCCGGTCAGCGCGGCCCAGTCGACCGCGGGCGGCTCGGCGGCCGGGCCGAACGGCTCGGGCATGCGCACGCCGGCCAGTTCGGACAGCAGCTCGCCGAACAGGTCGGCGTAGAGCTGGCGGGTGGCGCCGCCGTTGGTCAGCAGCGCGATCGCCACGCCCGCTCCGGGCACCACGCGCAGGTAGGCGAACTGGCCCACGGCCGAGCCGTCGTGGCCGTAGCCGGGCACGCCGTTCCAGTCGTACAGCGTCCAGCCGAGGCCCCAGGCGTCGGCGCTGAGCGTCCACTTGTCCGGGCTGTCGGCCTCGCGGCGCTGCATCGCGGCTATGGTCTCGGGGGAGATGACGCCGACGCCGCCGTTCAGGTGCATCCGGGCGAACCTGGCGAGATCGCCCGCGGTGGCCAGGACGCGGGCGGCGGGGGCGGCGGCGCGGGACTGGAAGTCCCACACGGGGGCGGGCTCGGGGTAGGCGCCGGCGCCGCCGAGGTGACTCATGGCCACGCGGAAGCGCAGCGCCTCCTCGGGCAGCGTCATCGTCTGATCGAGGCCGAGCGGGGTCAGGACGCGCTCCTTGAGCGCCTGGTCCCAGGTCAGGCCGGTGATCACCTCGATGATGCGGCCCAGGATGACGTAGCCGCTGCCGCTGTAGGACAGCGCGGTGCCGGTGGGGCAGTCCAGGCTCAGGTCCTTGCAGGCCTCGACGTAGCGGGCGATGCAGTCGTCGCCGCGGCCGGTGTCGAGGTGGAAGTCGCCGCTGAGACCGCTGGTGTGGGTGAGCAGCTGCCTGACCGTGATCGTCTTGGTGGCCTCCGCGTCGGCTACGGCGAAACCGGGCAGTACGTCGGCGACCCGGGCGTCGAGGCCGAGCTCACCGGAGTCGACCAGTTGCATCACCAGCGTGGCGGTGTAGATCTTGGCGACCGAGCCCAGCTGGAACACCGAGCCGGTGGTGGCCTCCACCCCCGTGCCGCGGTGGAGCAGGCCGCTGGCCAGCTCGTAGAGCTCCCCGCCGGTCACCACGGCCAGCGTCGCGCCCGGCACGTGGTGGGTGGCGCGCAGTTCGTCGAGCCGGGCCTGCCAATATGCGAGATCCATGGTCCATCCTCCGCAGATGCGTACCGCGTTCCTTGATGCGAACACTGTACGCATCGCGTTGGCGGATGCGCAAGCCCGGCTAGCCTCGGCCGTATGGTGTTCACCTCCGATCACTTCGACCTCCAGCCCTATGCCGGATTCGACATGGAGCGTTATGTCCGGCGGACCCATTGCAGCTGGGAGAACTTCGGCTGGCGCTCGCTGCTCGTCCAGCGGTTCGAGCACGTCCCCGTGGTCGAGGACATGGAGTTGCCGGCCGCCGCCGACCTGCACCTGATCCTGCCCGTGGGCGGCCGGGCCGCCATGGAGACGCGCACCGGCGGCGGCCGATGGAGCCGCCGTACCTGGACGCCGGGGCGGCTCGAACTGGGTGTGCCTGACCAGCCACTCCGCCGCCGCTACCGCGGGGACGGGCCGCTGCGCAGCGTGCAGGTCCACATCCCGCGCGGCACCGTCGAACGGACCGCCGAGCAACTGGGCGGCCGCCCGCCGGACTACCCGAGCATGGCGGCCTCCGTGGCCGCGGGGGATCCGCTGATCGAGGAGGCCGTACGCGCCGTCGGCGCCACCGGCGAGATCGGCGACCTGTACGCCGAGTCCGCGGCCGCGTTCCTCACCGTCCACCTGCTCACCCGCCACTCCCGGGCGCCCGAGAAGCCCCCGGCCCGGGAGGACACCCGCGTCCGCGCGGCGATCGCCCTCATGCGCGACCGGCTCGCCGAGCCCCTCACGCTGGCCGACATCGCGGACGAGGTGTACCTCAGCGTCTTCCACCTGGTCCGCGTGTTCCGCGCGGCGACGGGGGAGACGCCGCACCGCTACCTCGCCCGTCTGCGCATCGAGAAGGCGCGGCACCTGCTGCGGGAGAGCACGCTCACGGTCGCCGAGATCGCGCCGCTGTGCGGGTTCGCCGGCCCCGGCGCCCTGTCGGCGGCGTTCCTGCGGCACACGGGCACGCGGCCATCCGCGTATCGCAATTCCTGATGGTTTTTCCGGCAATCTCCGGCATGGTCCCCCGGGGTGCGCCGTTCCTAGGGTTGCGTCCATGCCTGACATCGAGCCCTATCCCATCCGCATCCCCGACCGCGACCTGGCGAGCCTGCGAACCCGCCTCGACGAGGTACGGCTGCCCGAGCCGGAAACGGTGCCGGACGCCACGCAGGGCCTTGAGCTCGACCGGCTGAAAGCGCTGCTCGACACCTGGCGCCGGCACGACTGGCGGGCGGTGGAGGACCGGTGGAACACGATCCCGCACTACCGCGTACGCCTCGACGGCCTGCCCATCGCGTTCTGGCACGTGCGCTCACCCGAGCCGGACGCGGTCCCCTTGCTGCTGACCCACGGCTGGCCGGGCTCGGTCCTGGAGTTCGAGAACGTCCTGGGCCCGCTGAGCGACCCCGTCGCCCACGGCGGCTCGGCGAGCGACGCCTTCCACGTGGTCGTCCCGGCGCTGCCGGGGTTCGGGTTCAGCGACCGTCCCCGCGAACCCGGCTGGCATCCCGGGCGTACCGCGCGGGCGTGGGCAGAACTGATGACCGCGCTCGGCTACGAGCGGTTCGGCGCGCACGGCGGAGACTGGGGCGCGTTCGTCAGCACCGAACTCGCCCGCCTGGCCCCCGAACGCGTCACCGGCCTGCACCTGACCATGCCCCTCGCCTCGCCCCTGCCGGAGGACCGGATCGCCCCGGACCCGGCCGAGCAGCGCATGCTGGACCGCCGCGACACGCATCTGGCCGACGGCTACGGCTTCGCGATGATCATGGCCAGCCGCCCCCAGACCCTCGGCTACTCCCTGCTGGACTCGCCCGCGGGCCTGGCCGCGTGGCTCGGCGAGAAGTTCGCCGCCTACTCCGACCCCCGCCCGGAGTACGGCGGCGGAGTCAGCCTGGCCCAGCAGGCGGACACCATCGCCCTGTACTGGCTGACCGGCACCGGCGCCTCCAGCGCCCGCTGGTACTGGGAGACCATGCGCTGGGTGCCCCGCAGCGCCGAGGCGGAGAACGCCCAGCCGGTGACGGTGCCCACCGCCTGCTCACTGTTCCCCGCCGAGCCGTGGCCAACCGCCCGCCGCTGGGCCGAACGCCGCTACCACGACCTGCGGTCCTGGAACGAGCTGGACCGCGGCGGCCACTTCCCCGGCCTGGAACAGCCTGGCCTCCTGGTCTCCGAACTCAGGGCCGCCTTCCGGCACCTGCGCCGGTGAGCCTGACAGACACCAGGTGAGGCGCGTTCCCGCGCTACGCTGGCCGTCGTCCGACCAGCCCGCCTCGCCGGGAAAGAGGAGAGTCCGCATGGAGTACGGCCGGCGCCGCATCATCGCCACCACCGGCGAACTGGCCGCCATCGCCGACGGCTGCTCGGACGGCACGCCGGTCATGCTCGACGTGGACGAGATCGAGCCCGGTCACGACCCGCGCGCACCCCGCGACTGGGCGGTGGTGGCCAGGATCGACCACCTGCCGCTCAACGAGTCGGGCGAGCTGGCGGGCCCCGGCGACCGCATCGCCACCGGCGAACCGGACGCCGAGGGGCAGGAGCCGCTGCTGTTCACGCCGGTGCTGATGCTGCAGTCGCGCAAGCTCGCCACCCCCGGCGAGATCGGGCCCGTCGCCCGCGCGGCCGATCCGTGCCAGCGGCGCGCGGACGCCTATGAGCTCATCGAGCGCGAGGGCGAGGCGGGCCTGTACCTGATGGAGCTGCTTGAGGCGGTGGCGGAGCTGCGGCGCGAGGTCGCCGACCTGGCGGCCGACAAGGACCGCCTGCTCCACCCGGCCGCCCGCCGGCTCCTGGACAGCCTGGGTGACGCGCTGCGCGAGGCCCGAACCTCCGCCGATCACGCCACCCGCTTCAGCACGGTGTGCGAGCTGCTGCGGGGCGGCGCCACCGAGAAGTGGGCCGACGAACTCGACGCCGACCGGCCCTGCGACCCCGGCGGCCTGCACCAGATGCTGGTCGAGCTGCCCGGCATGGGCGGTTCCGAGCTGGCCTGCCGGGTGCACGCCGCCGTGGCCCGCGAGCGGGTGCCGGACGCGCTGGTCAGCCCGAACCCGCACGCCGCGCCCTGAATCAGCCGCGGGTGGCCGGCATGTGCTTCTGGAACCAGTCCACGACCCGCGTACAGAAGTCGATCACCGCGGGGAAGGCGCGGACGCCGTGCCCCTCACCCGGGTAGATCGCGAGCTGCGACTCGACCCCGTGCTCGAGCAACGCCTGGTGGAACTCCCTGGCCTGCGTCGGGGGAGTGCAGCGGTCCAGGGCGCCGGCGACGTTCAGGCAGGGGGTACGCACCTTGCTGGCATGCGCGACCGGGCTCCTGGTGTGGAACTTGTCCCCGGGCACCTCCGGATTCCCGTCGAGGAAAAGCGCGTCGAAGAAGGGGATGTTGCTGGTGAAGTGCTGGCTGTACCAGTTCGTCACGGGCGCGAACGGCACGGCGGCGGCCCAGCGCTGGTCCTGGGTGACGAGCCAGGAGGACATGTAGCCGCCGTACGATCCGCCGATGACGCCGACTCTGGCCGGGTCCGCGATCCCGCGCTCGACCAGGGCGTCGACCGCCGAGGTGAAGTCGGCCGTGTCGTCGCCGCCCATCTCCCCGAACACCAGCCGGGCGAAGTCCTGGCCGCGGCCAGAGCTGCCCCGCGGGTTGGGGTTGAGGACGGCGTACCCCTGGGCGACCAGCAGCGGAGTCCAGGGGTAGAGCATCGACCACAGGTTGCGGAAGCTCCACACCGGGCCGCCGTGGATGTTCACCACCAGCGGGAAGGGCCCCTCGCCGCCGGGGACGCACAGGATTCCCTCCAAGGCCAGCCCGTCCGGCGCCGACCAGGCGACCGTCTCGGCCCGGCCCGCGATCGACAGGTGGTGGTCGGTGCCGGAATGCGAGATCGCGGCCAGCTCGGCCCGTTCCTCGCCCAGCACCACGACGCGCTGTGGAAGCGCGTAGCCCTCCTCGACGATCACCACGCGGCCGTCGGCGGTCCAGGCCGCCTCCGGGTAGCGCACGCCGCAGCTGGTGTCCGTGCTCGACCACAGCTCGGTCGTCTTCCCGGTCACCGCGTCGTACACGGCGGCGACGGTCTCCAGGCCGCGTACCCCTGCGAATCCCAGGCGATCGGCGTCGATCCACTGCGTCGCGGTGACGTCCACCCCACCGGCGTCGACCCGCTCCAGAGCCGCGTCACCGGAGCCCACCAGCAGGTCGCCCGCGACGACCCAGCGGTCGCTGCACACCGCCTCGACCACCGCCAGCCGTCCCCCGGAAGGCGAGGCGGCGGGCCAGCCGAACTGCACGCCGGAGCGGGCACGTTCGGTGACCGTCCCGTCCAGGCCCAGGCGCGAGAGCACGGCCGTGTACCAGGCGCTCTCGTCCGGAGCGGTGCTGGTGACGGCCAGGACGGCGTCCGGGCCCGACCAGACCGCCTCCCAGACGTTGAGTCCGTCCGGCGACAGCCGGGTGGTCGTGCCCGCCGCGAGGTCGTGGAGCCACAGCGAGCGCCACGCCTCCTCCGTCGCGCCGACCTCGACGTGCGGGTGCCAGTCCGGCAGCTCCTCCTTCGGCTTGTACGTCGTGCCGCTCCCCTGGCCGCCGGCCAGATCGGCGCCGAGCCCGGCCACCCCGAGCAGCACCCGGGTCCCGTCGGGCGACCAGGAGCAGTACTCGGCCGTCCCGGGCACGGCCGGGGTCGCCTCCGCCTCACCCAGGTGGCCCTCGCGCAACAGGTACAGCTGGAACCTGCCCGCCTCCGCGCGATCCGACAGGAACGCCACCGTCGCGCCGCCGGGGGAGAAGCACGGTTGCCTGGAGGAGCCGGACGATCCGGTCAGCGGCCGCAGTTCCGTACCGTCGACCAGGAAGCAGGCCTGCCGGGGGAGGCCGGCCAGCTCGTCGTACACCAGGCCGGTCACGGCGATCCGCGAGCCGTCGGCGGAGCAGGACGGCTCCAGAAGCCGGTGCGGTCGGCCCAGCACCGGGTCGTGCAGCCTGCGGAAGTGCTCCTCGACCAGGTTCCAGGTGGCGCTGCCGCGCACGTCGGCGTGTGTCATGAGAACTCCTGTCCGTCGGTGGTAGGTGAACCGGGCTAGCCCATGACGGTGCCGGTGCCGGCGGTGCCGACGGGCCGTTTCCTGGAGAAGGCCGCCAGGCCGATCCGGTGCCCGGTGTGCGGGGCGAGATAGTCCAGGGGCTCGCGGTCGTGGTCCCTGCCGGCTTCGACCGCCTCGATCAGGGCGGTCATGATCCGGCCGACGACCGGGGCGTTCTTGAACTGGTTGCCGCTGGTGCCCATCGCCACGTAGAACCCGGGCAGCTCGGTCCTGTCGTAGACGGGCGTCCAGTCGTCGGTCACGTCGTAGACGCCGACCACACCCTTGGCCCGGCCGGGCACGGTGAGCGCGGGGAAGCGGCGCGCGGCCCTGGTGACCTGGGTCTCGAACGACGACGCCGTGGGCGCCATCGCCGCCTGGTCGGGGTCGTCCAGCCACTCCAGCGGGTCGCAGACCGGTTCCGTGCCGCCGACGAGCAGCCCGCCGCCCGGCTCGCCGCGCAGGTAGACGCCGAGGTCCAGGTCGGCGACGATGGGCCCGAACCCGGGGGGAGCGGCGGCCACGTGGTGGACCTCCTGACGCAGGGGCCGGGTCCGCACGGAGGTCACACCGGCCAGCCGGTTGAGCGCCGCCGACCAGGGACCGGCGGCGTTGACCACGATCGGGGCGGCGAGCAGGGTTCCGTCGGCCAGCCGTACACCGGAGACCCGCCCGTGCGCGCGGGCGACCTCTACCACCTCCTGCCGGTAGCGGAAGACGGCGCCGTGGCGGCTCGCGGCGGCGGCCAGGCCGGCGGCGGCGAGCTGCGGGTCGTCGACGTAGCCGGCGTCCGGGGTGAACACCGCGCCGAGCCGGCCGTCGGGCTCGTTCCAGAAGCGCTCGTCGTCGAGCCGCGCGGGCGGCCAGTGCCGCCCGGTGTCGATGCCGGGGACGCGGGCGGCGAGCGTGCCGGGATCCCACTCCTCGTACGGCACGCCGGCCCGGTCGAACAACGGCAGAATCCGTGAACGGGGAGCGGCCCGCACGTCCAGCATGACCAGGCCCGTGCGGTGGTAGCGGGGGAGGGGCTCGTCCGCCGGCGCGCCGAGGTGGTCGCGCCAGGACTCCCAGCAGTGCTTGGCCTCCCAGGCCAGGGCGACGCCGTCCCAGGTGGAGAAGTTGAACCTGACCACCGCGCTGGAGGCCCCGGTCGAGCCCTGGCCCGCGCCGCCGCCCTTGTCGACGACCAGCACGTTCAGGCCGGAGCCCGCCAGCTCGTGCGCGATCGACGCCCCGATCACACCGGCACCGATGACCACCGCGTCCGCGTTCATGCCGCCAGCCTGCCCGCTGGACCCGGCCGGATCCACTGACGAACCTATGGCGGCGGAGGCCCGCGCTACGACATTCGTCAAAAGCTTACTTTGTAAAGGCGCCCGGCGTTCGCTATTGGTCCCGGGCGAAACCGACAAGTGCGCGGCGGCAGGCGCGGGCGGTCTCGGCCATGGTCTCCTCGTCGGTCCTGCCGTCGGACATGGCGGCGGCCGCGGTCGTGCTGACGGCGCCGAGTGCGGCGCCCACCATCGCGTACGCGGTCACGCGGTCGAGTTCGCAGGCGGCGGCGAGTGCGGTGGCCAGGCGTTCCACGCGGTTGTTGGACCGGTCGATGGCGGCCTGCGGGGAGAAGACGGGCAGGTTGACCGCCTCGCCGACGAGCCCGGCCACCAGGCCCATCTCCCAGCTCTCGGCGAGCATCGCGTCGAAGGCTCTGGCGAGCAGGTCGGCGGGCGGTTCGCCGGGCCGCCTGGTGCCCAGCGCGGCCACGCCCGCCTCCAGGCAGTCGGCGCTGTTGGCGTACAGGACGTCGGCCTTGTGCCGGAAGTAGGAGAAGAACGTGCGGGTGGAGACTCCGGCGGCCGCGGCGATCTGGTCGACGGTCGTGGCCTCGTATCCCCGCTCGTCGAACAACCGGCCGGCGGCGTCCATGAGGGCCTGCCGGGTCTGCCGTTTCTTTCGTTCGCGCAAGGACGCCATGGGGACAGAATATTACATCGACTGCATATTTACAGGTCTGCAAGTTTTGACGTAGCGTGCCGGGCATGGACGCTGCGATCTCGGTCTCGGGGCTCGTCAAGTCGTACGGGCGGGTCAGGGCGCTGGACGGGCTCGACCTGCGGGTGGAGGCGGGGGAGATCCACGGCTTCCTCGGTCCCAACGGAGCGGGGAAGACGACCACGCTGCGGGTACTGCTGGGCATGCTGCGGGCCGACGCCGGACAGGTCAGGCTGCTGGACGGGCATCCGTGGCGCGACGCCGTACGCCTGCACCGGCGCCTGGCGTACGTGCCCGGCGACGTCGTCCTGTGGGAGGAGCTGACCGGCGGCGAGACGATCGACCTGCTGGGACGGCTGCACGGGCGGATCGACGAGGGCCGCCGGGCCGAGCTGGTCGAGCGGTTCGCGCTGGATCCGGGCAAGAAGGTCCGGGGCTACTCCAAGGGCAGCCGGCAGAAGGTCGCGCTGATCGCCGCGCTGGCGACGCGCGTCGAGCTGCTGGTGCTGGATGAGCCCACGTCGGGGCTCGACCCGCTGATGGAGGCCGAGTTCCGCCGGTGCCTGGTGCGGCGGCGCGAGGAGGGGGCCACGATCTTGCTGTCCAGCCACATCCTGGCCGAGGTCGAGGCGCTGTGTGATCGGGTGAGCATCGTCAGGCAAGGGCGCCTCGTGGAGTCGGGCACCCTGGCCGAGCTGCGGCACTTCACGTGGACGTCGGTCACCGCCCGGCTGGAACGGCCCCTGGAGCGGCTGGAGGGTGTCCACGACCTGGAGGTCGACGGGGGCACGCTGGTGCGCTTCCGCGTGGACAGCGGGCAGGCGGGCCAGGCGCTGGTGCGTCTGGCCGCGTTCGGGCTGGTGGACGTGACGGCGCGGCCCGCGACGCTGGAGGAGCTGTTCCTGCGGCACTACCGGCAGCAGTCCGAGGCGGCGGCGCGGTGAGGGCCGGGGCCTGGGTCCTCGTGCGGTTCATCGCCCGGCGCGACCGTGGTCTGATCGCGTTGTGGATCGGGGTGGCGGTCGCGCTGCCGTTGTTCAACGCGTACTCGCTGGCGGTGTTGCTGCCCAGCGAGGAGACGAGGGTGGCCTTCGCGGAGATGAGCGTTGCCAATCCGATCAGCAGGGCGCTGCTGGGGCCCGTTCACGGCACCTCGATCGAGTCCCTGGTCGCCTGGCGGTCGGGTGTGCAGAGCCTGCTGATCACGGGGCTGGGCGGGCTGCTGTTCGCGGTCCGGCACACGCGGGCCGAGGAGGATTCGGGCCGTGGGGAGCTGGTGGCGGCCCGTCCGGTGGGCCGGCATGCCGTCGTCACGGCCGTCACGGTCGTGGCCGCCGTGGTCAACCTCGTTGTCGCCGCGTTGCTGACGGTCGCGCTGACCTTCGGGTTCGGCTATCCGCCCGGCGGCACGGTGTTGTTCGCGCTGACGGTGGGGGCGGGCGGTGTGGCGTTCGCCGCCTGCGGGCTGCTGGCGGCGCAGGTATGGCAGAGCGCGCCGGCCGCGCGTGGCGCGGCGGTGGGTGTGCTGGTGGCGGGGCTGGTGCCGGGTGTCGTGGTGCCGGAGAGCTGGATCGGGATGTTTCCGGCGGGGTGGCCGCGCCTGGCCCGTGCCTACGGTGCGGAGCGGTGGTGGGTGCCGCTGCTTCCGCTGGTGTTCGCGGCCGTGTTCATGCTGGCCGTCTACGCGTTGTCGGCGCGGCGGGATCTGGGTGCCGGTGTGCTGCGCGACCGCGCGGGGGGCGCCGGTCCGGTGCGGGGGCGGCTGGGCAGCCCGCTCGCGCTGGTGTGGCGGTTGCGTGGCGGGCAGGTGGCCGGCTGGTCGTTCGCTCTGGGTACGGCCGGCGCCGGCGTGGGCTGGGTGTCGGCCTCGTTCGAGCTGGCCACGTTGACCGGGCACACGCTGCTGGCGATCTTCACGTATGTCTTCTGCATGGTGGTGGCGTGCCTGACGGTGGCCGGGACGCTTCGGCCGTACACGGAGGAGAGCCGTGGCCGTGCCGCGCCGCTGCTGGCCACGCCCACCACGCGGACGCGCTGGCTGGGCGGGCACACGGCGCTGTCCCTGGCCGCGCCGGTCGCGATGTTGCTGGCCGTGGGTGTCGGCACCGGTGCCGGGAACGCGCTGGGCGCCGGCGGTGTGGCGCCGATCCTCGCCCAGGTGGGAGCTGCCCTGTTCTTCGTGCCCGCCGCCTGGGCGATCGCGGGCGTCACGATCGCCGCCTACGGGCTGCGCCCGCGCGCCGCGGTTCCGGTCGGCTGGGCGGTGGTGGTGGTGTCGGGTGGTTGTGTGGCGCTGTGGGAGGCCGGGACGATCGGGGACACGGTGTTCCTGCTCACCCCGTTCGGCTACGTTCATCCGTCCGTTTCGTCGGGATTCGTGGCTCCGGTCGGGTTCGCGCTGGTCGCCGTGGTGTTCGTGGTCGCGGGCGGGGCCGGGTTCGCCCGTCGCGACCTGCTGGCGTGAGGCGGTTGGTCACTGGGACGTACCGCCGCAGGGCATGATCGATGGATGAGCGTTCCCGTGTTGATCATCAGTGGTCCGGTGGGTGTGGGCAAGACGTCGGTGGCGGGGGAGATCTTCGATCAGTTGCTCGCCCGGGATGTCTCGCACGCGGTCGTCGACCTGGACAATCTCGGACTGTGCTGGCCGTTCGGCGACGGTGACCCCTTCAACGACCGGATGGCCCTGCGCAACCTGGCCGCCGTCTGGCGGAACTACGCGGCGGCCGGGGTCGAGCGGCTGGTCGTGGCCCGGGTGGTGGAGTCGCGCGCCGAGCTGGACGGCTACCGCGCCGCCGTACCGGATGCCGAGATCGTGGTGTGCCGGCTCGCGGCCGGCGCGCCGACGTTGCGGAGCAGGGTCGCGCGGCGGGAGGCCGGGGCGGCGCGGGAGGCGTTGTCGCGCCGGGCGGTCGAACTCGCCGAGACGCTGGCCAGGAGTGATGCCGCCGACTTCGTGGTCACGACCGATGATCGTTCCGTTGCCGACATCGCCGAGGACGTCCTGCGCGGGGCGGGCTGGATCTGATCACCTCGTTGCCGGCCGCCGGGGCGCGGCCCGCCTTTCGCTACGATGACGCGGACCATGACGGGCGGCTGGTTCATGTCGCCGAAACGCGCGAGGAGTGCGGATGCAGCCGAATCCACCGCAGCCAGGGTTTCCTCAGTATGGTCAGCCGCCGATGGCGGGCGGGCCCGCGCCGTGGGGTGGCGGGCCGAGCCCCTGGGGGGCGCCGCCCAAGCCGAGGGCGAATGCCGTGGCGGCGGTGGCCGCCGGCATTCTGGCGCTGATCGCCGTCGGCATGCTCGTCTGGTTCGCGCTCAACGACGCCCTCTACGGCATCAGGCACGATGACTGGTCCAGGCTGGTGGTGCAGAACGTGGTCGCCGGCGTCATCGGCGCCGGGGCCCTGCTGGTCGCGGCGGCGTTCACGTTCGCCCGCAGGATTCCCGGCGTGTGGACATTGTGCGGGCTCTGCGTGCTTTACGTCGTGGCGAACCTCGTGCTGGCGCCGCTCCTGCGTGGCACGCCCCTCGGTACGCAGTTCACGTTCCTCTTCGGTTTCGACAAGGTCAACGGCACCGCCGCGGGGCTGGCGACCATCTTCTGCGCCCTGACGGCGATCATGGCGGCGATCGCCGCCAGCGTGAGGTCGTACGGCCCGGCCGCCGCGGCGCCCCGCCGTTCTTGATCAGCCGCATTCCTGGATCGGGGCTCGGGTGGTCCGGTGCACGTTCCCGTTCGCGGATTCAGGCCGAAGGGCCGGCCGGTGAGCGGTTGAGGATGACGTCGCCGGCGCGGGCGATGACCTCGGCGCGCGTCTGGCCGGGGTGGTCGGCGGCCAGGAAGTGGCTGCCGATGGCCGCGCAGAAGGCCAGCAGGGCGCGCGCCTCGACTTCCCGGGGGTCGGCGCAGAAGGTGCCGATGGCCTCGCGCAGGAGCCGCATGCGCTTGTTGTCCACGCGGCGCAGGCGCTCGGCGACGTCGTGGTCGCGGCGGGCCCAGTCGCGCACGGCCAGGTCGATGGGGAGCAGGCGGTCGGAGAAGGTGAGCCGCCCGGCCAGCTGGGCCTTGTCGGTGATTTCGCCGCCCTCCTGCTCGATGCGGTCGAGGACGTCGTCCGTGGCCTCCCGCTCCCAGGTATCCAGCATCTCCGCCAGCAGGGCGCCGCGGCTGGCGAAGTAGCCGTAGAAACCGCCTCTGGTCACTCCCAGTGCCTTGGCCAGGACGTCCACCCGCACGGCGTCCACGCCGCCGGAGGCCAGCGCCCGCAGGCCCTGTTCGACCCATTTCTCGCGGGGTGTGCGCAATGTGCCCATCATGTGACCCACCTCACCGTCCGCATCGGTTGTGCAGGACTGTATAACCAGTCTAGCTTCGAGTTATACACCACTGTATAACCCTTTCGGAGGAGGCAGGGCCATGTCCAGCAGGCTCCCCGTCATCGAGCACACCTCGCGCCCGTGGCGCATCCACGCGCTCGCGCCTGACTACCGGGTGGAGGACGTGTGGTCGCTGCCGACCCCGGGCGGCGCGGATGACTTCCCCCGGCTGGTGGAACAGTTCACCGCCGGCCCCGGCAATCCGATCGTGCGCGCCCTGCTGGCGATCCGCCTGTGGCTCGGCGCGCCGTTCGGCCTCAACCCGCCCAGCGGCGGCGCCCGGGCGCCGTGGCGCGGCGAGCCGATCCCCGGCGACCTGCGCGACCGGCCGGGGCCGGACTTCGGCCCCTTCGCCTGCCTGTACATCACCGGCACCGAGTGGGCCGCCCACGCCACCGCCGGCGGCGTGGACGCGATCGCGCACCTGGGCTGGGTCGGCGACGGCTCCGGCGCCTACCGAGGCCGGTTCGCCACCCTGGTCAAACCGCACGGCCTGTTCGGACGGGCCTACATGGCGGGCATCGCCCCGATCCGCCACCAGGTGGTCTACCCGCTGATGATCCGCTCCATCGCGCACGGATGGACCGGCGATCTCTCAAGGAGCACCCGGTGAACACCACACCCACCCGCGTCCAGTCCCGCGCCACAGCCGTGGGGGCATGGTCCGCGATCATCACCGGGACCGTGCACCTGCTGGGATCCCTTGTGCCGATCCCCTTCGACGGCGAGGCCGGCGCGCGCCGGGCGATGCGCGCCGCGGAGCCGGACCTCGGCCTGCAGACCAACTTCGAGCTGCTGTTCGACGCCATGAGCCAGGTGATGTCGATCATGTTCGTCGCCTTCGGTGTGATCACCCTCGCCGTCGTCAGGAACGCCGCCGGACTGCTGGCCACGAGCCGGCCGCTGAGGTGGTTCAACCTCGGTGTCGGCCTGGCCTGCCTGGCGGTCGTCGCCTACGCGCGCCTGCTCCCGCCGATCATCACCATGTCCATCGCCACCGCCGCCTTCGCGGTGGCCCTGCCCTCCGGGGCGAAAGCCATAATGCGGGCGTAGCGGGCTAACGCCGGTGTAGCGGGCCGCGCCGCCGGAGCCGAAGGCCGATGCCGCGGCCGGCCGAATCAGCCCCCGCCCGTCCCGGCCGAGGGCTGACCCGCGGAGCGGGAGCGACAGGCCGCCACCGGCCGTCGGCGGATATCGCGGCTCAGGCGGGGATGGCGCCGATCTGCCGTAGCTGCGCGTGCACGTCGGTGACCCCCCAGATCTCGGCGATCAGGCCGTCGGCGAAGCGGACGATGAAGATCTCCTGGTAGGTGACCGCGTTGCCGGTGGGCGCGACGCCCCGGTACTCGCCCAGGTGGGTCCCGGTGACGGTGTTGCGGTAGACGATCTTGTCGCCGTCGGCGACCACGTCCTCGACGGTGACCCGGATGTCGGGGAACGCGCGCAGCAGCATCGTCCACGCGTTCGTGATCACCTGCGCCGCGTTCGCGTCGGTCGGCACGGGCGTGTGGAAGCGCGCCTGCGGATGGACGACCTCACCGGCGGTCTTGGCGATGACCTCCAGGTCGCGGGAGTGGACGGCGTCGTTCAGGCGCTCGAAGATGACGGTGTTGGACATGCGGTTTCTCCTCGGGTTGTCGTCGTTCACACTCGGGCGACGAACGGGCCCGTGCCGGGGGGACGCCTCGGGTCAGAGCTGTTCGAGCCGCCCGGACAGGAAACGCCGCTCGGCGGTCGAGGTGGCCAGGCCGAGGGCGCGGCCGTACGCCTGCCTGGCCTCGGCGGTGCGGCCGAGACGTCGCAGCAGCTCACCGCGCGTGGAGTGGAAATAGAGGTAGTCGTCCAGGTTCAGGCGCTCGACGGCGCGCAGCGCGTCGGCGGGGTCGCCGGCCTGGGCGAGCGCCACGGCGCGGTTGAGCTCGACGACCGGCGAGCCGGTGAGCTCGGCCAGCCGCCCGTACAGGCCGGCGACCTGCGCCCAGTCGATGCGCCGGTGGGTCTGCAGCGAGGCGATCACGGCCTGGACCACGTACGGTCCGCGCCCGCCCAGCATGAGCGCCCGGTCGAGCACCGTCCGCCCCGCCGCGATCTGGCCGGTGTCCCACAGCGAGCGGTCCTGGTCGTCGAGCAGGACGAGGTCGTCGCCGGAGAAGCGGGCGCGCCGCCGCGCGTGGTGGAGCATCATCAGCGCCAGCAGGCCGTGCGCCTCCGGTTCCTCCGGCATGAGTACGGCCAGCACCCGCCCCAGCCGGATCGCCTCGGCGCCCAGGTCGACGCGGCCGCTGTAGCCCTCGTTGAAGATCAGGTAGAGGACGGCCAGGACGGCGCCGAGCCGCTCGGTCAGCAGGCCGGCGCCAGGCACGGCGAACGGGATGCCGGTCGCCTTGATCTTGGCCTTGGCGCGCGACAGCCGCCGCTTCATGGTCTCCTCGGGCACGAGGAAGGCGCGCGCGATCTCGGCCGTGCGCAGTCCGCCGAGCGTGCGCAGCGTGAGCGCCACCTGCGCCTCCGGCGGTAGCGCCGGATGGCAGCAGGTGAAGATCAGCTCAAGCCGTTCGTCCTTGATCACCGTCTCGTCCAGCTCGTCCATGACGACCTCCGGTACCGGCAGCAGGTGGATCTTCCCGGCCAGCGTGCGGTCCCTGCGGATCCGGTCGATCGCCCGGTTGCGCGCCGTCGTCACCAGCCACGCCCCCGGATTCGCCGGTACGCCCGACGTGGGCCAGCGCCGCGCGGCGATCGCGAAGGCCTCCTGGGCGGCGTCCTCGGCCCGGTCGAAGTCGCCGAGGTAGCCGACCAGCGAGGCCAGTACCCGGCCCCACTCGTCACGGAAGACGGCCTCCAGCGCGGTCAGCGCCGCACCACCGGCCTGACCTCGACCACGCCGCCGAGCCTGGCGGCCGGAATCCGGGCCGCCATCTCGACCGCCTCGTCCAGGTTGGCCGCCTCGACCAGGCAGAAGCCGCCGAGCACCTCCTTGGTGTCGGCGAACGGGCCGTCGGTCATCAGTGTCTTGCCCTCCGACACGCGTACGGTGGTGGCCGTCTCGACCGCCTGCAGCTGGGCGCCGCCGACGACGCGCGGGTCGTCGCCCAGCGCGAAGTACTCGGCGTACATGGCCTCGCGCTCGGCCTCCGACACCGTCTCCTCCAGGCCGGGCTCGGCATAGATCACCAGGGCGTATTGCATCGCGACCTCCAGATCGTCTCACCGTACCTTTGACGACGAACGGTCCGGCGCCGGGGGGACATCCGCTTCCATGAGAATGCGGCCGCGCGGGAAATCGAAGGTGATCGCGTACGGCTTGAAGAACCGGTGCGTGGGCAGCCCGCCGATGCGGAAGTCGAAGCCGTGCTCGAACCACGGGGGGAACGCGCCGGTCAGGCCGGACACGTCGCGGCCCGTGGCCGAGCCGAGCGTCACCTCGCGCACGGTCACCGGATGGAATCCCTCGCCCGCGGGGATCTCGATCCCTGCGGCGGTGAAGGTGGAGGGGGGTGCGGTGAACCCGATGTCGCCGCCGCCGGTGTCGACGAAGAACACCATCGGGTCCAGGTCGTTGACGGTGCCGCGGGAGAGCAGGTAGTGGTCGCCCACCCACCACAGAGGCGCGCTGTGCCGGGCGCGCACGGCCGCGCGCCGGTCCTGGCGCAGGACGAGCGCCTGGCCGGGGTAGTCGAGGGTGGGCAGGAACCGCGCCAGGACGCTCGTGCCGATCGCGCCCTGGGTGAGCCTGCCGTCGGGCGCGGTCAGCCGGATGGCGTCGGGGATCGTGTGAACCGGGAGGTTGCCGATGGTGAGGCCGCCGGGCAGGGCGAGGGTGTCGACGCGGCCCTGGTGGGCCTGGTGCTCGCCGTACATGGTCCGGCCGGTGGTGTGGCCGTAGGTGGGGATGGCGAGGCGGTCGGCGTAGTCCTGGTTGAGGGCGAACAGGGCGCCGGTGTCGAGGAAGAACAGTTCGGGCGCGGCGCCGTTCACTGACACCTCGATCATGGGCAGCGGGTCGGCCGCCGTGAACGGCACCCTGACCGTCGCGGGACCGGAGATCGTGTACGGCCGCAGCCCCGCGAAGCTCCGCAACTGTGCCGCGGTCGCGGTGGGGCCGTCCTTGGTCACCGAGGGCAGCAGCGCGGCCAGTTCCGCGAACCGGTCGGCGCGCCACAGCGCGTCGGCCAGGTTGCCCAGCGCGCGCGTGTTTCCCGGGTCGAGGCGCAGCACCTGCTTGAGCAGGCGTTTCGCCAGAGGCAGGCGGCCGGTCATGAGCGTGATGTAGGCGTGCCGGGCGAGCGCGTGCACGTGGTCGGGGTCGCCGCCGAGGACCTTGCGGTAGAGCGTTCCGGCGGCGGCGAACTCGCCCGAGGCGAACAGCTCGTCCGCCCTGTCGAGGGTCTTCGGTGTGGCGGCCGCCGCCAGGCCGGCGACGACGGCGGACTTCAGGAGGGTACGGCGAGTGGTCATGACATCCTTCAAATACCGGTGAGTATCTGGATACCGATCAGTATTCGTATACTCTTGAGAATGTCAACAGCGGGGAAGGGATCGGTGCGGTGACAGATCGGCTCACCCGGCAGGAGCAGCGCGAGCGCAACCGGCTCAGGCTGCTGGAGGCCGCGGAGAAGGTGTTCGCGGACCGCGGCATCCAGGGCAGCTCCCTCGACGAGGTCGCCGCCGCGGCCGGTCTGACCAAGGGCGCCGTCTACTCCAACTTCGACGGCAAGGAGGATCTGCTGCTGGCGGTCATGCGCCACCGCCTGGGGCTGGAGGCGCGGGCGCAGGCCGAACACCTGCTCCACTCCGGGCGGGACGCCGGCGAGCTGGGGGAGGAGTACGGGCGCTACTGGGCCGAGCGGGCCCGCGGGGGCGAGCAGGACACGTTCGCGCAGATGACCGTCGAGCTCATGATCCATGCCACGCGTCATCCCGAGGTGCGCGCGGAGCTCGTCGCCCTGCTGTTCCCGCCCGGCGCTCCGGGCCGCCATCCGCTGGCGCCGGCGGGCAGCGGGCTGGGCGAACTGCCGTACGAGCAGGCGGACGCCGTCCTGAAATCTCTCGACATCGGGATGCGGCTGCTCACGCTCCTGGCCCCCGGGCAGTGCCCGCCGGAACTGTTCGCGACGGCGCTGCGCCTGCTGACCGCGCCCTCAGGCGGGCGACCAGACCAGAGCCAGGAACGTCCGGCCCCCGCCGTCCGCCCCCGACAGGACTAAAACCCCCGCCACCTGCCCGTCCTCGTCCTCCACCAGCCGGCCCGTCCTGTCCAGGGTCGTGGTACGGCCCGCGAACACCCCCACCGCCTGCTGCCCCCGCGCCGGCCCGAGCGGATCGTCGTGCAGCAGCCGGGCGTGGAGCCGGCGCAGCTCGGCGCCCGGGTCGGTGCCCAGCTCCTCGGCCAGGCGCCGCCGCAGCCGCTCGTACTGGGCCAGCGCCTCCGCCTGCCGTCCGCACCGATCGAGCACGACCAGCAGCCGCTCCCACAGCGACTCCCGCAGCGGATGCCGGGAGGCCAGGTCGAGCAGTTCCGCGACCAGCTCGCCGTGCCGCCCCCCGGCCAGGCGCAGGTCGATCCGCCGCTCCACCGCGCTCAGATACAGCTCCTGCAGGTACGGGGTCTGGCTCGCGCTCAGCCAGTCCGAGTCGATGCCCTCGAACGGCGGGCCCCGCCACAGCCGGTTCGCCTCCTCCACCAGCGCCGGCTCGGCCGCCGTGCCGCGCGAACGTGCCGCGTCGGCCAGCAGCCGGCGAAAGCGCAGCACGTCGACCCGCTCGGGGTCGGCCTGCAGCCGGTAGCCGTCGGGCATCGTGCGGATCGCCGCCCGGCCCACGACGCGGCGCAGCCGGGCGACGTAGGTCTGCACGCTGCGGCGCGCGTTGGCCGGCAGTTCCTCGCCCCATAACGCCAGGGCCAGGCGCTCGAAGGTGACGGTGTCACCGGCCGACACCGCCAGCGTGGCCAGCAGCGTCCGCAGCCGGCCGGTGGTCAGCCTGATCGGGGTGGGGCCCAGCCGTACCTCCATCGGACCCAGGAGTGCGACGTCAAGACTCATACGTTCACTGTCGCGGGCGGCGGTGTGCCGCGCATCGGCCGCACGATGCGCGCGCGGCTACACCCGGCGGCACAGCCGGCCGCCCCGGGCGCTGCCACGCCGGGATGACCCGGCGGCGCCCGGCTGCCGCTGCGGGCGCACCGCCGCGGCGCCGATCAGCCCTGACCGGAGCGTTGCCCGAGTTCGGCGATCAGGGCGCGCTGGTCGGGGATCAGGGAGCGGGCCAGCGCGGTCGTGGGCACGTGCTCGCCCCGCGCGGCCACGGTCTCGGCCATCCGCACCCCGCTGCCCAGGTGCGTGGCCAGCAACGACGCCCACAGCGTGTCGAACTCGGCGCCGCTGCGGCGCTTCAGCTCGGTGATCTGGACGGGGGAGAGCATGCCGGGCATGGCGTGACCGGCGGCCGGCGGGGTGGAGGGCACCGCCGTACCCCAGGAGCGCAGCCAGGAGGACATGAGCTCGATGTCGGCGCGCTCCTTCTTGATCAGCTCACGCGCGACCCGCCGGACGTAGGTGTCGCCGGACTTCTTCTCGGCCAGTTGCGCCACCTGGATGGTCTGCAGGTGGTGGGGGATCATCTGCTGGGAGAAGGCCAGGTCGGCGGGGTTGTATCCGGCGCCGGAGGCGATGGGCGCCCTCGCTGCCTGGCCGCAGCCGCAGGCCAGGGCGGCCAGGCACAGGGCGGCGATCGCGGTTCGCGTGGTGCGGGAGCCTGTCATGGTCGATCCCTTCGGGAGCACTCATGACCGGATACGCGGCTGCCGCCGGACAGGTTCGGTCTCAGGCGGCGCGCAACTGATTGAGCAGCCCGAGCCGGTCGATGACGGCGTGGCGTTCGCTGATGCGCTCGCCGGCGAAGCGGAAGAGCGCGAACGCCTCCATGGACACCTCCCGGCCGGTCGGGGGGACGCCGAGCAGTTCGCCGCTGTGGGTCGCGGTCATGCGCCAGCGCACGGCGACCTGGTCGCCCTCGCCGAGGATGTCGAGGATCTCGAACCTGGGCCCGGCGTGCGTGGCGTGCACCTCGCGGATGGCCTCCTTGAAGCCCTGGGGCCCGACGATGTGCTGGTGCTCGCCTTCGGTGGTGATGAAGTCGGGGGTGAACAGTTCGTCGGCGATGTCGACGTCGCCGAGCTCAAGGGCTTTGTACAGACGTCTGACGGTGTCCTTGCGCGCTTCGATGCTCACGAGGTCTCCTGTCGGAATTTCTGAGTGATTACTCAATAAAGCTACTCTTTCCTGAGCGATTACTCAATAAATCGGGAGTGAAACGATGGCGGAATCCAGGCGCGGCCGGCCGTCCACCGGCGTGCGCGAGGCGGTGCTGAAGGCGACGGAGCAGGTTCTCGGCGAGGCGGGCCTGGCGCTGTCGACCAAGGAGATCGCCCGCCGGGCGGGTGTCGTGGAGTCGAGCGTCTTCTACCACTTCGGCAACCGCCTCGGCCTGCTGCAGGCCGTCATCAACCTGCACCTGCCGGTCTTCGCCGACGCCACGGTGGTGCTCGGCCGCCCTGGCCGCAGCGGCGACCTGACGGCCGATCTGGCCGCGGTCATCGGCGGTCTGGAGCGGTTCTACCTGCGGATCATGCCGATCCTGGGCGCGCTGCAGTCCGACCGCCAGCTCCGCGAGCTGCTGGTCGAACGCGAGGCCGAGGTGGGCCCGCATCTCGCGCTGAAGCCGGTCGCCGAGCTGCTGCGGGCCGAGCAGCGGGCCGGGCGGATGCGCGCGTCACTGGACCCGGTGGCGGGCGCGCTGCTGTTGATCGGGGCCGGGCATCAGCGGGCGCTGCACCGGTACCTGCTGGGGGATCTGGCCGCCGGCCTGCTGCCTTCGGCCGAGTCGGTGGCCGGGGCGTTGCTCCCGGCGTTCGAGATGGCGTAGCCCTTACCCGATCGCGCACCGGATGAGGGTCTCGGCCGCGGCGCGGGCGTGCGCCGCCGTGCCGGGGTCGCGGGTGATCGCGGCCGTGGCCTGGGCGCCCTCGGCGAGCAGGGCCAGCTGCGGGGCGAGGTGGTCGGGGCCGCCCGCGTCGCGCACCAGGCCGGCGACGTGGCGCTGGAAGGACGTCTTCTGCTCGCGTACGGCCGCGGCGACCTTGGTGTTGCCGCCGCCCAGTTCGCCGAAGAAGTTGATGAAGGCGCAGCCGCGGAAGTCGTCCTCGCGAAACCACTCGGCCAGGAAGTCGAAGACGGCCAGCACCTTGTCGCGCGGCGTCGCGGCCGCCGCGACGGCCTTGGCCAGGCCGGTGTTCCACTGCTCCGTCCGGTGCCGGAGCACGGCCAGGACCAGGTCGTCCTTGGAGGGGTAGAGCGCGTAGATGCGCTTCAGCGACACGCCCGACGCGGTACGCACCGCGTCCATGCCGACGGCCTGGACTCCCTGGGCGTAGAACAGCCCGTCTGCGGTGGACACGACGCGGGCACGCGCCGCCTCCTCGTTGTTCATGAGAGCTCCCGGGTTGCGCAGAGAACGTACGTTCTCTACTGTAGTCCACAGAAGAGGAGAACGATCGTTCTCCGCCGAAGGGGAGGAAAGATCTCATGGGCCACATCAAGGTCGGAACGGAAAACAGCACCGCCATCGAGCTCTACTACGAGGACCAGGGAGCGGGCCAGCCGGTCGTGCTCATCCACGGCTACCCGCTGAACGGCCACAGCTGGGAGCTCCAGACCCGCGAACTCCTCGCCGCCGGCTACCGGGTCATCACCTACGACCGCCGCGGCTTCGGCCAGTCCAGCAAGGTGGGCGGCGGCTACGACTACGACACCTTCGCCGCCGACCTGAACACGCTGCTGGAGACCCTCGACCTGCGCGAGGTCATCCTCGTCGGCTTCTCCATGGGCACCGGCGAACTCGCCCGCTACGTCAAGAACCACGGCCACGAGCGCGTCGCCAAGCTCGCGTTCCTGGCGTCGCTGGAGCCGTTCCTCGTGGCGGCCGACGACAACCCCACCGGCGTGCCCCAGAAGGTCTTCGACGGCATCGCCGCCGCGGCCCGAGCCGACCGCTACGCCTGGTTCACCCAGTTCTACAAGGACTTCTACAACCTCGACGAGAACCTCGGCACCCGGATCAGCCAGGAGGTCGTCACCGCGAACTGGAACACCGCCACGACCTCCGCCCCGGTCGCCGCCTACGCGGTGGTCCCGGCCTGGATCGAGGACTTCCGCAAGGACGTCGAGGCGGTACGCGCGGCCGGCAAGCCGTCGCTGATCCTGCACGGGACCAAGGACAACATCCTGCCGATCGACGCCACCGGGCGCCCCTTCCACCAGGCGTTCCCCGAGGCGGAGTACGTCGAGGTCGAGGGCGCACCGCACGGCCTGCTGTGGACGCACGCCGCCGAGGTCAACAAGGCGCTGCTGGCCTTCGCCGGCAGGTGAGCGGTTCGTTCAAGACCGGGGCCTGACGCGGGATGAAGACTGCCCGGCATGACCGGACCAGCCTTCACTCCCGCCTTGGGCCGCTTGGCCCCCACCCGGCTCTACGACGCCGTCGCCGCGCTGACGCGCGAACGCCTGTGGCGCGGCCTGCTCGCGATGCACGCCGCGCCGCGGCCCGGTGACGTGATCGTCGACGTGGGCTGCGGCACCGGGTCACTGGCACTGCTGCTGAACCGGGTCGAGCCGCGGGCCCGCGTCATCGGCGTCGACCCCGACCCGGACGTGCTGGCGCTGGCCCGCCGCAAGGCCGCCGCCGCGGGCGCAGAACCGGAATGGCGCACCGGCATGGGCGACGCGCTCACCGAGATCGTCGAAGCGGGCTCGGCGAGCACGGCCGTCTCCAGCCTCGTGCTGCACCAGTGCCCGGTCGCGATGAAGCGGGCCGTACTCGCGTCGATGTTCGCGGTGCTGAGGCCGGGCGGGCGGCTGGTCATCGCCGACTACGGGCTGCAGCGCACGGCGCTGATGCGCACGGCCTTCCGGATCGTCCAGCTCGCCGACGGCCGGGCCGACACCCAGCCCAACGCCGACGGCATCCTGCCCGCGCTCATGACCGAAGCCGGGTTCTGCGCCGTGCGCGAGGCCGAGGTGGTCTCAACGATCACGGGCTCCATCTCCGTGTACGTCGCCCGCCGCGGCTGAGCGGCGCAGCAGGGGCGCCACGGCGGCCGGGGTGAGCCCCATCATCTCGCGCAGCCGCCGGGTGAAATGCGCCTGGTCGGCGAAGCCGCCCGTGATCGCCGCGTCGGCCGGCGACTGCCCGGCCCGCATCGCCTCGGCCGCCCGGCGCAGGCGCACCCAGATCCGCCAGCGCGACAGCGGCATGCCCAGCTCCCGCCGCGCCAGCGCCCGCAGCCGCTGCGGCGACAGCCCGACCTCGGCGGCCAGCGCGGGCATGGAGCCGGGAACACACGCCCCTCCCTCCGGACCGGCCGCGACGGGCAGCGCGCCCGGGGCGCCCGGCCATCCGTCCCGGCCGGCCGCGGCCGGGGCGGGTGTCATGCCCTGGTCGGACAGGGCGCGCATCGCCGCCACCAGGCGGGGGTCGAGCTTGCCGGACGGGTGCGCGCCGCCGCCGCGTACGTCCTGCTCGCGCAGGCCGCGCAGGTCGGCGGCGGCGGTGATCCCGGTGCCGCCGCGCGCCCGCAGCCGGTCGGCGAACGCGCAGTGCGGCTCGACGAAGAACGTGAGCAGGTTGTCCACCGCGAGGATCCGGTGCCCCACCATCGGCGGCACGACCAGCGCCGCGGCACGGTGCCGGGTCCGGGCGGCGTCCAGCATGGACACCTCCCCCTCGACGGCGATGGCGATCTGGAAGGCGGCGTGGCGATGCGCGGCGCTGTCGGACACCGGGCCCCGGTACAGCGCGTACCCCTCGTGGACGGCGAAGTACGGCGCCGCTTCGTCCCCGGACGTCACCCCGCCGATGCTGCCAGAAGCCATCGCCGGTGGCGTCAGGGGGTGGCGGAGGCGTAGGCCTGGGCGAGCTTCGTCCAGATCGTGCCGGCCACGTCCGAGGCGGCCATCCGGTTGGTCACGACCATCAGCGTCACGCCGCGGGTGCGGTCGGTGGCGCCCATCGAGGTGAATCCGCCGTACGCGCCCGCGTGCCCCTGCCAGGTGCGCCGGCCGACCTTCGTGCGTTCGGTGGCCATGCCGTAGGTGCCGTCGGCGGCCTGCGACTGGGGTGACGGCGTGGTCATCGTCTTGACGGTGGCGGGACGCAGGAGCCGCTCGTCGGCGAACAGGGCGTCGAGGAAGCGGGCGCCGCCGGTCGCGGTGCCGGCGAACATCCCGTCGCCGAACGGCAGGCCGTACAGGTCGGTGGGGATGCCCTTGGCGCCGTGGGCGGTGAAGAAGTCGGTCAGCGCGCCGCCGTCGCCGACGGTGTAGCCGTGGGCGAAGCGGGACAAAGCGCGCCCCGAGCGCTCGGCGGTGAGGGAGTCGCCGGTGGTGCCCGCCCCGCGCAGGAAAAGCCGCAGGTCGCGTTCGAGGGCTTCGCCGCCGCCGGATGCCTTGCTCAGCACGTGGGCCAGGACGATGAACCCGGTGTTGGAGTACTCGTGCCGCTTGCCGGGGTTGACCGGCTTGCGGATGCCCGGCGCGAGCATGGCGAAGGTGTAGGGCCGGTTCGGGTCGTACTTCTTGCCGCCCTCGAACAGGGGAGCGGTCTTGGGATCGGCGTACATGTCCGGATAGCCGGCGGTGTGCGTGAGCAGCATCCGGAGCGTGACGACGTTCGAACCCGCTACCTTCTTCCCGACATAGGCGGAGATCGGGGTGTCCAGCGCCAGGATCTTCTGCTCGGTCAGGCGCAGGGCGTACGCGGCCAGGACCGTCTTGCCGAAGCTGCCCAGGCTGAACATGGTCGAGCCGGTGACCGGAGCGGACGGTTCGTTGATCGCCCGGCCGGACTTCGCCGACCAGATCACCTTCCCGTCGCGCATCGCGACCGCCTGGGCGCCGGGATCACCGACGCTCGCCGCCGCCTTGGCGAACGCCTTGTCGAGCGCGGTCGTGAGCGGCACCTGGGCCGAGGCGGGCACGGTCAGCCCGCCCACGAGAAGGCCTAACGCCGGCACGAGTGTCCTGAAGATCATGGTGGTCCCTCCGTGTGTCGGTGGTCAGTGTCCATGCTTGTTCACGAACGCCGTGAGCGCGGCGAGATATCCGGGGACGTACAGGGACCGCGGCGCGGCGACGGCCGTGACCGCACCCCAGATGCTGTCGGGATTGTCCAGTTCGTGCTTGGCCGCGCTGTGGGAGCCGCCGCGCAGGACCTCGACGGTGAGCAGGTCACGGGGGACGCCCGCGCGGTAGGCGGCCTCGGTCTCCTTGACGTCGACGTTGCGGTCGTGGTCGCCGAGCAGGACATAGGTGGGGACGCGTATCCCGGGAAGCTGATCGGTCACGTCGGCGCGGAAGTTGCGCAGCACGAACCGCCAGCGGTCCTTGCTCATCGGCGGGTCGTCCAGCCCGGAGGCGAGGTAGCGGTCGTAACCCACGCCGGCCTCCAGCAGGCGGATCTGGGCGGCGCGCCGCTTGAGCTCGGCGTCGAGCGTGCTCTGGCCGCGCAGTTCCGCCCGCAGGTTGTACTCGCCCTGCCGCAGCCAGTTCACCGCCGGACCCACGAGGATCATGAAGCGCACGTCGGTACGGTCACCGGCGACCTTCGGCAGCACCCAGCCGCCCTGGCTGATGCCCCAGAGCCCGAGCCGCCCCGGGTCGATCTCCGGCCGCTTCTTCGCCCAGTCCAGCGCGGCCTCCACCTCGGCGCCGCGATCGTCCATGCTCTGGTCGAGCCAGTTGCCCGGCGCGCCGCCGACGCCCGGCTTGTTCCAGGACAGCGACGCGTACCCGGCACGCGCGAACGCCTCCCAGAGCGGGCGGTAGAACCCGTCCCGGCTCGCGTCCGCCTCGCCGTCTCCATGCGCGAAGACGACCAGCCCGTACGGCCCCTTGCCTTCCTCCGGCAGCGCGAGCACCGCCTTCAGCGGCTGCTTCGGCCCCGGAATGCTCACCTCCACCTCGCGCACGGCGAAGTCGTTCTGCACGACGATCCACACACCGGTCGCCGCGACCAGCGCGAGCACACAGAGCACCACCCACGTTCTAACCTTCATGCAACTATCGTAACTGATACGATCGGCTGCATTGCGAACGCTTCACCATGTTCCCCGAATTGGGGTGAAACACTCTGCCGAGTCCGGACACGTACCGGGGTGTAGGTGTCCAGGAAGAGAGAAGGCAGCGTGGCCCCCCGTGATCGCAAACGGCGTTTCGAGGAGATCTACGCTGCCCAATATCCCGATATTTTGGCTTACATCCGGCGGCGCATGGACGGTCACGACGACGCCGCGGACGCCCTCGCCGAGACGTTCTCCATCGCCTGGCGCCGCCTCGACGACATCCCCGAGGGCCGAAGGGCCCGCCTGTGGCTGTACGGCGTCGCCCGCAAGGTCGTGGCCAACGGCCACCGGGCCGAGTCGCGGCGCAGCGACCTGGTCGAACGGCTCGGCCTGCACCTGGCCCAATGGGCGGAGGCGAGCGGCCCGGAGGAGGTCACCGACGTGCGGAAGGCCTTCTCGCGCCTGAGCCAGGAAGATCGCGAGGTGCTCTCGCTGGCCGGCTGGGAGGGACTGAGCTCGGCGGAGATCGCCACCGTCCTGGGCTGCTCGCGCGGCGCGGCCAGGATCCGCCTGCACCGCGCCCGCAAACGACTGGCCAGGGAACTCGAGGAGTCCGGGCTCGACCTGGCCCGCTACGGCTCGCGCGCGATCGCGCTGGCGAAAGGGGCGATGTGAATGAACGGCATCGATCGGCTGGTCGCCGGCATCGCGCCCGACCCCGGGCCCGGCGCGAGCCCGCTGGCCGCCGAACTGATGGAGGAGATCACCGCGCAGCCGGTCCCGCCGCGAACCGTCTTCTCGTGGCGCCGCCGGTTCGTGGCGCCCGCCCTCGCCCTGATGACGGTCGTCCTGGCCGTCGGGCTGGGCCAGACGCCGGCCGCCGCCGCGCTCGACATCGACCGGGTGGGCGACCACTACGTCATCACGGTGAACGACCTGTTCGCCGATCCCCGTGTCTACGAGTCCGAGCTCAGGGCACGCGGCCTGCGCATCACGCTCAAGCTCGCGCCGACCTCGGCGAGCCTGGCGCGCAGCATCCTGGTGATCAACGACTCCGAGCGGCTGAGGGCCGGCCACCAGGTGCCCGGCAAGGGTCCCGTCACGACGATCGAGGCCCCCGGTCCGTGCGAACGGTTCGGTGGCTGCCCGACCGGCCTGAAAGTGCCGATTAATTACGATAAATCGGCGGAGATCATCCTGGGCCGGCGGGCGCAACCAGGTGAGAGGTACACCCTGCCACCCGGCATCGCCATGCCCGGAGAACCCCTGCATTGCGTGAACTATGTGAACAAGAGCGTCGCCGAGGTCACGGCGATGCTCCGCGCCCGCGACGTCGAACCCGAGTTCACCTCCTACGGCGCGCCCCGCTCCACGCCCGATGCGCCCGCGGGCTGGTACGTCCACGACGGCGTCATGAGCGCCGACGGCCGCGCGCTGCTGCTGACCGGCCCGCGCCCGCGCCCCGGCCCGCAGAAGGCCGTCTGCTCCTGACCTCTTCCCGCTCCTGACGCCTCCAGGCCCCTGACCCCCTTCTGCTCCTGACCCCGTCCGGGACCGCGCATGCCGCCATGCGTGGATCCCGTCATGCCCTGACCCCGATCGGATGTCGCGTGCTCACACAAACCCGGGTGATCCCGGCGACGCCGCCCCGCGTCCTGGCCGGCCACGGCGCCTTCGTCGTGCTCCTCACCCTGGCCGCCGCCCTGCGCGTGGTGACGATGCTCGGCTACCGGCCGGCCCGGCTCTACTGGTACGACTCCTTCACCTACCTCGACACCGCCGTTCACCTCGCGCCGTCGGCGTCCTTCCACCCGATCGGCTATCCGCTGTTCCTGCGGGCGCTGCTGCCGTTCCACAGCGTCGAACTGGTCGCCGCCGTCCAGCACGCCCTGGGCCTGAGCGTCGGCGTGATGATCTACGCCGTGCTGCGCCGCAGGTCGGTGCCCGGCTGGGCGGCCGTGCTCGCCACGGTGCCGGCGTTGCTCGACGCCTCGTTCCTGCGGCTCGAACACGCCGTCCTGTCGGACACCCAGTTCATCGTGCTGGTCGTGGCGGGGCTGAGCGTCCTGATGTGGTCGCCGCGGCTGAGCACGCGCGCCGCCGTCCTGGCGGGGCTGCTGTTCGCCCTGGCCGCGCTGACCCGCACGATCGCGCTGCCGTTGCTGCTGCTGGTCCTGATCGTGCTGGCGGTGCGGCGGGTGGGGTGGCGGCGGCTGACGGCCCTGGCCCTGGCGGGCATCCTGCCCTTGATCGCGTACGCCGCCTGGTACGGCGCCCACCACGGCAGATTCGCGATCAGCGGAGCCGACGGCGTCGCGCTGTGGGCCCGCACGATGACCTTCGCCGACTGCTCCGTCATCCGGCCACCCCCCGACCAGGCCAGGCTCTGCCCCAACGCGACCGTGCTGGACGCCGCCTCCGAATACGTCTGGGCCGAGCGAGCCTCCCTGAACCAGTTGCCCGGCGACCGCTTCTCCCACAACGACCTGGCCCGCGCGTTCGCGATCCGCGCGATCCTCGCCCAGCCCCTGGACTACCTCGGCGAGGTCGTCCGCGACACCTCCATCGCCTTCTCCTGGACCCCGATCGCCCACCCCGCCCGCACCACCCCGGCCTTCGGCTTCGCCCAGGGACATTGGCCGCTGCCGGAGCAGCCGCTGATCGACAAGGTGAGGAAGGAGTACGACTCCGGCATCCGCGGGCTGTCGTCGGCCGGGCCGTACGCCGGCTTCCTGGTCGTCTACCAGTACGGGGCCTATCTGCGCGGCCCGGTGCTGGCCGCGATCCTGCTGCTCGGCGCGGTGGCCGCGGTCCGCCGCCCGCGCGTGGCACTGCTGCCCTGGGCGCTGGCGATGGGCCTGCTCGTCGGCCCGGTCGCCGTCCTCGACTTCGATCACCGCTACGTGCTGCCGGTGATCCCGATCGCCTGCCTCGCCGCCGCCCTCTGCCTGCCCTGGAGGCGCCGTTGAGCGGTGCGCGGGTCAGGCGGAGCGGGCCGCCGACCGTCTCACGTACGCCCCCGGCGTCTGGCCGAAGTGCCGGCGAAAGGCCAGGATGTAGCCGTTCGCGCTGGTGAAGCCCACCCTGGCGGCCACCGCGCCGACCAGGTGCCCGCGATCCAGCAACTCCAGGGACTGGTTGAGACGCAGCCGCGTGCGCCACTCGGAGAAGGCCAGGCCCGTCTCGGCCCTGAAGGCCCTGCGCAGGCTGGTCGAGCTGCTGTGCAGGCTGCGTGCCCACTCGGCGGCGGTGCGCGGGTCGCTGGGCGTACGGCTGAGCTGCTCGGCCACGGCCGAGGCCACACGGCTGCTGGGCCGGGGGAGAGGCAGGCTGGCCCGATGCCCGGCAGACAGGGCGGCGAACACGTCCGCGTCGCCGGCCGGGGCCGATCTGCGCATCCGGCTGAGCAGCAGCCTGCGCTGCGGGTCGGTGACGTTCACGGTCGTGACCTCGGTGTGCGGCAGCCGGTACAGGTCCGTCTCGAAGGTCTCCACGACGATCAGCGAGTCGGGGCCGAACCTGGCGCTGTGCGGCACCCCCGCCGGGATCCACACGCCGACCGACGGCGACAACCGGTGCTCGCACCCGTGCGCGGTGACGGTGATCCGCCCGAGCGGGACGTACAGGAACTGGTGGAAGTCGTGCGCGTGCGTCGGATGGCCCCAGTCCGCGATGAACTCGTCGTCGGCCAGGACCTCCGGCGCGGCCACTGTCTCCGTCACGGTCGCACAACCTCCTCGTGGATGGGTGGCCCCTGAGTGTGAGCGGCCGCCCGCCGCGTTGGACCCGCCCAAGTAAGGTAAGGGTAACCTAATCTGCCGTTCGCCAGGTTAGGAGCCCAGGATGACCGATGACTGACACCCCGCAGCAGCCGAAGCCGGTGCTCACCCGTGGCGTGGCGGTCGCCCTGCTCGCCGTCCTCTGCCTGGCCGTCGTGACCGTCGCGGGCATCGCCCTCGGCGCCCGCGACATCTCGCCGATGGAGGTTGTCCGCGTCCTGGCCGACCCGGGCGGCGACAGCTACAACGGTCACGTCCTGTGGACCGAGCGCATCCCGCGCACGCTGCTCGGGCTCGCGGTCGGCGCCGCGCTCGGCGCCTCCGGCCTGATCATGCAGGCGCTCACCGCGAACCCGCTGGCCGACCCCGGCATCCTCGGCGTCGAGCAGGGCGCGGCCATGTTCGTGGTCCTGGGCATCCTGTTCTTCGACATCACCGGCGTGGGCGGCTCCTTCTGGGCCGCGCTGGCCGGGGCGGGGCTGGCCGCCGCGCTGGTCTACGCCGTCGGCACGCGCAGCGCCATCGGCAGCACCACCATCGGGCTCGTCCTGGCCGGGGTCGCGGTGGCCGCCGTCATGAGCTCGCTCATCACCCTGCTCGTCGTCCGCGACGAAGCCGTCTACGCCCACCTGCGGTTCTGGTCGGTGGGCCAGCTCACCGGCCGGGCCGAGATCCTCGACGAGATCGCGCCGTTCGTCCTCGCGGGCCTCGTGCTGGCGTTGCCGCTGGGCCGTACCCTCAACATGCTCAGCATGGGCGACGACGCGGCCGCCGCGCTCGGCGTCAAGGTCGGCAGGGCGCGGCTGGGCGGCGCGGCCGTGGCGGTGCTGCTCTGCGCCGCGGCCACCGCGGCGGTCGGCCCCGTGGCCTTCGTCGGCCTGGTCGGCGCGCACTGCGCCAGGATGCTCGTCGGCGCCGACCACCGCTGGTCGCTCCCGCTGTCCATGGCCTGCGGGGCCGTGGTACTGCTCGGCGCCGACATCGCCGGGCGGCTCGTCCTGCGCAACGGGGAGATCCAGGTCGCGGTGATGACCGCGGTCGTCGGCACGCCGTTCTTCGTGTGGCTGGCCCGCCGCCGGAACCTGGTGCGCGTCTGATGAACCTGCTCGAAACCCGCGTGGGCGCGGGCTCCTCCGGCCGTGCCGCCGTGCTGTCCACGATCAGGCGTACGCGGCGAGGCCAGGTCAGGCGGCTGGCGGCCCTCGTCGTCCTGTGCTGCGCGCTGCTCGCCGCCCTGCTGACGGCGGCGATCTTCCTCGGCGGAGCCCGCCGGCTCGATCCGGCCGACATCCTGCCCGCCGCCTTCGGCCTGCGTACCGGCCTGGCCGACTACGTGGTCTTCCAGAACCGGCTGCCGAGGGCCCTGGCCGCGTCGCTGTCCGGCGCGCTGTTCGGCCTGTCGGGCGCCCTCTACCAGCGGCTCATCCGCAATCCGCTGGCCACGCCCGACATCGTGGGCATCTCGGCGGGCGGGGGCGCCGGCGCCACCACCGCGCTGGTCCTGGCGCCGTCCCTGCCCCTCGGCATCCCGCTGGCGGCGCTGTGCGGATCGTTCCTGCTGGTGGCCGCTATCCACGCCATCAGCTGGCGCCAGGGCGTGGACACCTACCGGCTGGTCCTGGTCGGCATCGGGCTCAGCGCCGTCTGCGTCGCGTACACCAACTACCTGCTCACCGCGGCCGACCAGCACAGCATCGCGATCGCGATGCGCTGGCTGGTCGGCAGCGTCAACGGCGTGAGCTGGGAGGGCGTCGCCACCCTCGCCGTGGCGCTCGTCCTGTGCGCGCTGGGCGCCACGGCGCTCGACCGCCCGCTGAGCGGCATGGTCCTGGGCGACGACCTGGCCACCGGCCTCGGCGCCACCGTGCCCAGAACCCGCGTCGCCACCCTCCTGCTGGGCGCGGGCGCCGCCGCGCTGGCCACCAGCGTCGTCGGGCCGATCGGCTTCGTGGCGCTGATCAGCGGCCCGATCGCGGTCAGGCTGACCGGCGGGCGGCACACGCTCGCCCTCGCGCCGCTGGCCGGCGCGGTCATCGTGCTCGGCGCCGACCTGCTGGCCCAGCACGCGCCCGTCATCAGCCCCGTGCCCACGGGCGTGCCCACCGCGCTGCTCGGCGCGCCCTACTTCTTCTGGCTGATCCTTCGCCGCGGAACCGGAGCCACGTCATGACCTACCAGCTCGAAGCCCGCGCGATCAGCAGCGGCTACGGCACGTCGCTGATCATCAAGGAGCTGTCCGCCGGCATCGCCGCCGGTCGCATCACCGCCCTGGTCGGGCCGAACGCGTGCGGCAAGTCGACCCTGCTCAAGTCCATCGCCCGGCTGCTGCCGCTCGCCGCCGGCGCGGTCCTGCTCGACGGCGCCGACATCCACGCCACCCCGACCAGGGAGGTGGCCCGCAGGCTCGGCGTCCTGCCGCAGTCGCCCGTCGCGCCGGAGAGCATCACCGTCGGCGACCTCGTCTGGCGGGGCCGCCACCCCCACCGCCGCTTCGGGCGGCGCCGTACCGCGGCCGACGAGGCGGTCATCGCCGACGCCCTGCTGGCCACCGGCACCGCCGAGCTGATCGACAGGCCGGTCGACCAGCTCTCCGGCGGCCAGCGGCAGCGCGTCTGGATCGCGCTCGCGCTGGCCCAGGACACGCCGACGCTGCTGCTCGACGAACCGACCACCTACCTCGACATCGCCCACCAGATCGAGGTGATGGACCTGCTGGCCGAGCTCAACGAGCGCACCGGCAAGACCATCGTGCTCGTCTCCCACGACCTCAACCAGGCCGCCCTGTACGCCTCGACCATCGTCGCCATGCGCGACGGCCGGATCGTGCGCCAGGGGCCGCCCGAGCACGTGCTCACCGAGGAGACCGTCGCGGAGGTGTTCGGCCTGACCTGCGCGGTCGTGCCCCACCCCGTCGACGGGACGCCACAGATCTTCCCACTGTCAAGGAGAAACCGATGAAGAAGTTCCTCGCGGCGGCCGCGGCCGGCCTGGCCCTGGTCACCGCCTGCGCGGCACCGGACCGGCCCGCGGACAAGGCCGCCGTCCCAGGGCCGGCGGAGGGCGCGTACCCCGTGACGCTCACCAACGCCTGGGGCCAGGACACCATCGACAAGAAGCCGCTGCGCGTGGCGACCGTCTCCGACGGCGACACCAGCATCGCCCTGGCCCTCGGGCTGGTGCCGGTGATCACCCCCGACGTCGAGGACGGCGGGGCGATCTCCGAGTACAAGAAGCGGGCCATGGACAAGCTCGGCGTCACCAGCCTGAAGACCTACGACGACACCGACGGCACCGACTACGAGGCCATCGCCGCCGAGGCGCCGGACGTCATCCTCGGCGTCAACACCTGGGGGATGGATACCGACTACGCCAAGCTCGCGCCGATCGCGCCGGTGGTGACCTACGCCCAGAAGAAGGACGCCGACACCCTGCCGTGGCAGGAGCGGCTGAAGGTGGCGGCCAAGGCGCTGGGCATGAGCGCCGAGGCGGAGGCGGTGATCGGCGCCAACCGCAAGGTCATCGCGGACGCCGCCGCGGCCAACCCCGCCTTCCGCGGCAAGACCTACACCTACGTCGTCGTCCACCCCGAGCAGATCACGTTCATGTCCTACGCCGGCCAGGACCCGGGCATCTTCGAGGATCTCGGCCTGCGCAAGACCGCCAACGCCGCCGGCTACACCGCCAACGACAACGGGGTCAGCCTGGAGAACCTCGACCAGCTCGACGCCGACGTCGTCCTGGTCACCTACCCGTTCGGCGACAAGGGCCTGCTCAGCGCGTCGGAGCTGGCGGGCAACAAGCTCTTCCAGTCGCTTGAGGCGGTCAAGAACAAGCACGTCGCGGTGGTGCCCGCCGAGAACACGCTCTCCTCGGCGATCGCCTACCCCGACGCGCTCAGTTCCTCCTGGGTGGTCGAGCAGCTCACCCCGATCCTGGCGAAGGCGGTCGCCGGAGGCTGACGCCCTGCCCGGGAGCGGTGACCAGGCCCGCGGGCATGGACAGCAGGCGGCGACCGCGCGCGATCGTGCCCGCCCGGTGGGCGATCACGATCAGGGTCCGGTCGCCGGCCGCGGCCGACAGCGCCCCCTCGATCATGGCGGCCGTCTCGTGATCGACCTCGGCGGTCGCCTCGTCCAGGATCAGCACCGCGGGGTCGGCGAGGCAGGCCCTGACGATGGCCACGAGCTGCCGCTCCCCGGCCGACAGGCGCGAGCCGTGCGTGCCCACCCTCGTGTCCAGGCCGCCGGGCAGCGCCGCGACCCATCCGGCCAGCCCGAGCTCGCGCAGCGCCGCTTCGACACGGCGGCGGTCCGGGGGGACGGGCAGCATGGCCAGGTTCTCCGCGAGCGTCCCGTCCACCAGCAGGACGTCCTGCGGGACCAGCACGACGCGCGCCCGCACCCGGGCCGGATCCGCCGCGGCCAGATCGTGCCCGGCGAAGCGGACGGCACCGGCGTCCGGCGTGTACAGCCCGGCCATGAGCTTGCCCACGGTGGACTTGCCCGAGCCGGTCCGCCCCGCGATCACCAGGCGGTCCCCGCTCGCGACGGTCAGCGACAGGCCGGCGACGGCCGTGCGCGCGCCGCCGTAGGAGAAGCCGACGCCGGACAGGGTGAGCTCGCCCCGCGCGGGCAGGTCGCCGTCGTCCGTGCCGCCGCCGGTGGGAGCGCTCGCCTCGATCAGGTCGAGTACGCGCGCCAGCCGTACGTGAGCCTCCCGAGCCTCGCCGATCGAGGCGGCCAGATCCTCGAAGCGGTGGAAGATGTCCCGGGTGGCCAGGACGAACACGACGGCCACCCCGACGCTGAGCAGGTCACGGCCGACCAGCCACGCGCTGAGGGCCAGCACCACCGCCACGCAGGCCGCCTGAAGCAGCGCGAGCCGGTTGAGCTCCAGCTCGGCGCGCACCTGCGCCGCCTGCGCGTCGAGCAGCCGGTCGTTGTCGGCGCCGAAGCGCGCCAGCCAGCGCGGCACGGCGCCGTTGACGCGCAGTTGCTCCTGGGCCGGAAGGGACTCGGCGAACCGCGCCGCGACCGTGGCCTGCGCCGCGGCGACCGCGCCGTACGCCACGCCGGCCCGGGCCTTGAACCGGCGCACGATCAGCACGGCCGGCGGCACGAACGTCAGCAGCATCACCGCGGTCAGCAACCACGAGTACGCCGCCAGCATCACCACGGTGAACACCAGGACCGCGGCGCCGGTGACGAGGTCGGGCAGCGTGGCGCCCACGAACGAGCCCAGCCCGTTGATCTCGCCGGTCACCCTGCGCAGCAGCTCGCCCCTGCGGTTGGCCTCGACGAAGCGCAGCGGAGCCGTGCCGAGTGCGGACACGGCCCGTTCGCGCAGCCCGGCGAGCGCGTGCTCACCCACCCTGACCAGCCAGTACCGCGACGACCACGCGAGCGCGCCCCCGGCCGCGACCAGGGCGAGCAGCATCCCCGACCACAGGGCCAGCGCGCCCGCCCGCCCGCCGCCGGCCGCGTCGATCACCCGGCCGATCGCCGCGGTCACCCCGACCGCCAGAGCGGCGCCGGTCAGGTTGAGCGCCACGACGGCGGCCAGCGCGAGCCGGTGCCCGCGCAGGAACGCCGCCGCACGGCGGAAGACGGCCCGCTGGTCCGGCAGGTCGGCGAGGATGGGCTGGTCAGGCACGGGTGGGCTCCTGCGTGAGCGTGCCGCCGGCGAGCGTGACCCGCCGGTCGGCGCGGGCGAGGACGGCCGGTGAGTGGCCGGCGAAGACGACCGCCTTGCCCGCCGTCGCGCGGCGGAGCCGGTCCAGCACGCGCGCCTCGGTGCCGGCGTCCAGGGCCGAGGTGACGTCGTCGAGCAGCAGCACGGGGCAGTCGCGCAGCAACGCCCTGGCCAGCACGATCAGCTGGCGCTGCCCGCCGGACAGGGCGCCGCCGCGTTCGCCCGCCTGCGTGTCCCAGCCGTCGGCGAGCCCGCTCAGCGCGAGGTCGAGCCCGGCCGCGAACGCGGCACGCTCGATCTCGTGATCGGGGTGGTCGCCGCTCAGCCGCAGGTTCTCCGCGATCGTGCCGTGCAGCAGCAGCGGCCCCTGCGGGACGAACCCGAGCGTGCGGTAGAGGTCGCCGGGGTCGCTGCCCCGCAGCGGGACCCCGCCGAACGAGGCCTCGCCCGTCGAGGGCACGAGCTGGGCGATGGCCCGCAGGAGCGTGCTCTTGCCCGACCCGGTCGCACCGGTGAGCACGACCCACTCGCCGGGCGCGGCGCTCAGCTCCAGCGGGCCGAGCACGGGCCCGCCCTCCCGTTCGACGCACAGCCCGCTGACCCGCAGCAGCCCGGCGCGCGGCAGGGCGCTCCCGCCCTCCGGCACACCGGGCAGCGCCAGGATCTCCTCGATCCGCCCGGCCGCGACGCGCGCCTCGGCCCGGTCGCCGAGCCTGGCGGTCATGACGGTGACCGCCAGCGACACCGTGCCCATCCACAACACGAACGTGGTCAGCTCGCCGACGGTGAGGCGTCCCTGCAGCGCCGCGTACCCGCCCGCGAACAGCCCGGCCACGACCGCCAGCCGGGGCACGACGAAGACCGCGGCCTCCCAGGCGGAGCCGACCGAGGCCAGGCGCATCGTGTGGCGGCTGACCTCGGCGCTGTGGCGGTGATGGCGCTCGACCATGAGCCGGTCGGCGCCCACGCCGCGCAGGGGGAGCAGGGCCGTCAGCAGGTGCTCGGCCACCGTCGCGCGCCCGCTGTGCGCCAGGGCCAGCTCCTCCGCGCGCCGGTCGAACAACGGCGGGAAGACCCGGTTGACCGCCAGCAGCAGCGGCACGGTCAGCGCGGCGACCAGGAGCAGCAGCGGGTCGAGACCCGCCATCGCCGGGACCAGCACCAGCCCGGTGGCGCCGATCACCACCCACGTGGTGAGCCCGTGCACCCAGACCTGCACGGTGTCGACGTCACGCGTGGCCCGGGTGCTCAGGTCACCGAACCCGCCGGCGTCGCGCCGCATCGTCTCGGTGTCGACCGCCAGGATCGCCCGCAGCAGCCGGGTACGCAGCCACGCCCCCGCCCGGACGTCGGCCAGCGTGGCCCATTTCTGCCAGCCCCGCATGCCCGCGTACTCGGCGGCGGCCACCACGACGAAGGCCCCGGCGTAACCGGCGGCGGCGGGCACCGAACCGGCCCGCACGCCCAGATCCACCGCCCGCCCGAGCAGCCACGGCAGGGCCAGGAACGCGAGCTGCCTGACCACCGCCGCGGCCACCGCGCGCAGCAGGTCCGCCCTCACCCGCATCAGGCACTGCCGCAGCAGCAGCCGTCCTCGCCGATTCGTCACGGCCGAAACCGTAGGTTCCGCACCCGCCCGCGGCTCCAAGGCAGAGCGCACGCCGTCGAAGCCGCGGCCCGATCGTGCGCGGCAGTGGCACGGCCTGGACACCTGGTTGGATCGCGGCCCAGCCGCCCGCCCTAGCCTGGCGGAGTCGCCACGAGGAAGGAGCAGTGCGGATGCCCACCCGCAACCCCCGTACGGTCGTCACGTTCCCCATCGTGCTGAGGGAACTGACCGTCCTGCGCGTCACGGATGTCACCCCGGGGATGCGGCGCGTCACGCTCGGCGGCGCACAGCTGCGCGCCTTCCACCGCGACGGATTCGACCTGCCGCCGCTGCGCTCGGAGGGCTTCGACGACCACGTCAAGTTCTTCTTCGCCGCCGCCGACGGGGACCGTCCCGTCCTGCCCCGCCAGAACATCAGCAGCCTCGACTGGCCGGAGGGCGAACGCCCCATCGCCAAGGACTACACCCCGCGCCGCTACGACCCCGACGCCGGGGAGATCGACTTCGATTTCGTCCGGCACGGCGCCGGGCCCGCGGCATCCTGGGCCGAACAGGCCACGCCAGGACAGACCGCCTGGATCGCCGGGCCGAAGATGTCCCACCACCACCCCGAGGGCGCCGACTGGATCCTGATCGCCGGCGACGAGACCGCGCTGCCCGCGATCGGCCGGTGGCTTGCCGAGATGCCGGAAGGCGTCAAGGCCAAGGTCTTCATCGAGATCGGCGACGACACGCACCGCCAGGACCTGCCGACCCGGGCCGCCGCCGACATCACGTGGCTCTCGCGCCAGGGCGCTCCGGCGGGCACGACGGACCTGCTGGAGCGGGCGGTCAGGCAGATGGACTGGCTGCCGGGCACCGTCTTCGCGTGGGCGGCGGGCGAGGCGGTCACCCTCAAGGGACTGCGCCGCCACCTCGCCGCCGAGCGCCGGGTGCCGCGCGAGCAGACCCACATCACCGGCTACTGGCGGCTGAGCGAGGCTCCGCACGCCGTACCGGAGGAGGACGACGGCGCGCACGAACGGCTGCACCAGCTCACCGACCTGGCGCCCGGCTTCGCCATCAGGGCGGCGGTCACGCTCGGCCTGGTCGAGCTGGTCCACTCCGGCGTGTGCGAGCTCGCCGGCCTGGCCGAGCGCACCTCGACGGACCCCGCCGCGCTCAGCGCGCTGATGGACTACCTGGTCTCGATCGAGGTGTTCGCCGCCGGGCCGGGCGGCCGGTACCGGCTCACGCCCGTCAGCGAGGAACTCGTCGAGGACGACCACTCCGCCGAGGAGTACCACCTCGGCGGCGCGCGGGCCGCGCTCGACCTGTCGCTGTCCGGGCTGGTGCGGACGCTGCGCACCGGCCGGGCCGGGTACCGGACCGAGGCGGGCGAGCCGCTGGCGGCGGCGATGCCGTCCGACGCGCGCCTGGGCGGCTCGGCGCGCGAAGCCGTCGAGGAGAGCGCCCGCTGGGTCGCGCCCGGCGTGCTCGGCGCCTACGACTGGGCCGCGGTGAAGTCGCTCACGGCGGGCGGCAACGGCGCGGCGACCATCGTGAACGCCCTGGTCAAGGCCGACCCGGGGCTGCGCGTGCGGATCGCGGCGATGCCGTCGGCGCTCGGCGTGCTGCGTGAGCGGATCCTCGACGCCGACGTGCTGGAGCGGGTGGAACTGGTCCCCGCGGTGGATCCCGTGCCGCCCGGCGGGGACGACACCGTCCTGCTGGCGCACGCGCTGACCTGGCTGTCCGACGAGGACGCCGGACTCGTGCTCGCCGAGAGCGCGAGGAGGCTGCCCGCGGGCGGGACGCTGGTCCTGGTGGAGGAGTTCAGGCCGGAGGGTCTCGACGATCCCGACGTGGTGCTGCACGACCTGCGGCTGCGGTGCGCCTTCGGCTCCGGCCTGCGTACGGCCGGCCGTATCGGGGAGCTCGCCGAGCGGGCGGGACTGCGCGTGCGGACGGCCCGCGACATCGGGTGGGATCATCGGATGTGGGTCATGGACGCTTCGGCGGAGGATCGGTGAAGGCGGACGGCGTGGTCCTCGTGCACGGCGGGATGCACGGGTCGTGGTGCTGGTCGCGGGTGCTGCCCCGGCTGGAGTTACCCGCCGTGGCCGTCGACCTGCCCCGCGACGCCGGCCTGGACGGGTGGGCGGACACCGTCGCCGATGCCGCGTCCGGCATGCGGGCGGCCGTCGTCGTCGCCCACTCGCTGGCGGGCATCGTGGCGCTCCACGCGCTGGCCCGCGCCGGGGACCGGTTCCGCGGGGCCATGTTCGTCGCCGCCGTCGTCCCGCGCGACGGTCAGTCCTACTTCGGCACGCTCCCGGCGCCCCTGAACCGCCTGCGCGACCTGCTCGGCGTCGGCAGCCGCGGCGACATCGTGATGCCCGCACCCCTCGCCCGCCTGCTGCTCTGCCACGACCTGCCGCCCGACGACACCCGGACGCTGGTGGGCAACCTCACGCCCGAACCGGTCGCCGTCCTGAACACGCCGGTACGGCACCGCCTCCCCGACGGCGTCCGCCTCGCCTACGTGCACACCACCCGGGACCGGGCCCTCTCGCGCCGCGCCCAGGAGCGCTACGCGGCCCGCCTCCACCCGGCGGCCGACCGGCTGTACCTGGACTGCGGCCACAGCGCCTTCTTCAGCCGCCCGCACGAACTCGCCGCCCTGGTCAACACGTGGTGCGCCGGCTGACCCGGCCTCACGCCGGGCGGATGCGGATGACCGCGGCCTCGCCGGTGACGCCGACGACCTCCAGGCTCATCTTGTTGACGACGGTCGTGTCGCCCGCCCCGCAGGTCAGGCCCCAGAAGGCGGCGGAGTTCCCCGTCGGGCCGGTGACGGTGGCGGAGCACCCGCCGTCGCTGGAGAACTTCGTCCCGATCATCGGCGCGACGAACGAGACCGTCTCGTCCTCGATCCCGGTCACCTTGAGCGAGCTGAGCCCGAACCGCTTGGGCAGCGGAACCCTGGCCGAGCCGTTCACCCGGACCTCGCAGGTGCCGTCGGCGCACGCGCGGGTCTTCGTACCGTCCTTGGGACCCGAAGGTGACGGCGTGGGGGTGGCGGTGGGGGAGGACGTGGGGGTGGCGGCGGCTGAGGGGGAGGTCGCGGGGGCGGACGGCGCGGCGCGCTCCGGGGCGGCCGGTGAGCACGCCGCCACCATGGCGAGCACAGCAGCGGACAGCATTGCGCGGGTGACCCGCGAGCCAGGCATGCCAGCATTCAACACCAAGCGCTGACCACGAGAGCGGCCCTTTCGTCAAGAGGGCCCGGCGATCACGCGCCCGCCGTGGCACGCGCGCTCTGGCAAGGCCGCCAACTCAGGGTCGCCAACTCAGGGTCGCCCAGCCTGAGCGTCAGGCGGTTCCTCCTCGCGGTCGTGGAGCCGGGCGCTGATGACCGCGCCGATCTCGGCGAGCGGTCCCGGCCGGGTCAGGTCCTTGGGATCGCAGGCCACGTCGTGCGCGTCGATGACGCCGGTGACATGCGGGCGCCACGCTCCGGCCGGCCGGCGGTCGTGGAGGGTGTCCGCGGTGGCCCGGAAGTACAGGGCGTCGCCCTGGTACACCCTCGTGTCGTGGGCGCGTACCAGCCGGTCGGTGTTGAGGTGGACGTCCCTGAGCTCGGCCAGGGCGCCCGCGGGCAGACCGGCCAGCGGGCTGCCCTCCCCGCGCAGGATCTCCGCCACCCGCTCCAGCGTGAGCGCGGCGCCGGGGGCGTGGCCGTCCATGGCCAGCAGCGCCTCCAGCGCCTCCGCCTCGTCGGGGGGCGGCAGCTCGCGCAGCGCCTCGGCGGGCCGGGCGTCGAGGATCGCCAGCAGCCGTACGTCGGCGAGCAGCACGGCCAGTTCCTGGGCGATGACGCCGCCGGTGGACCAGCCGAGCAGATGGTACGGGCCGTCGGGCTGGACCGACCGGATCTGGGCGGCGTAGTCGGCGGCCAGCTCCGTCAGCGAGGCGGGCGGCGGGTGGCGGCGGGCCTGCAGGGCGTAGACCGGGCGGTCCGGCAGGTGCTTGATCAGCCCGCCGTAACACCAGCCGAGCCCACCGGCCGGGTGCACGGCGAACAGCGGCGGCCGCGAGCCCGCCTGGCGCAGGGGCAGCAGCACGCCGAGCGGGTCCGCGCGGGTCCCGCCGTCGATCAGGCTCAGCAGGGCGGCCGGCGTCTGCGCGGCGAACAACGCGCCGACCGGGAGCGTGGTCCCGAGCACCTGGCCGATGCGGTCGATCAGGCGCACCGCGGCCAGCGAATGCCCGCCCAGCTCGAAGAAGCCGTCGTCGACGCCGGCCCGCGGCAGCCCCAGCACCTCGGCGAACAGCTCACACAGCATCGCCACCCGAGGACCGTAGGGCGCGCGTGCCGGTGCGGCCTCAGTGCCGGGATCGAACGGCGCGCGGGTCAGCGCGATCGCCGCGCCAGGACCGTGCGGTGCGCGCGCCGTTGTTCCGGCCCGGCCGAGTTCCCGGTGTCCGGTGTGGACGAGGGTGCCGTCGCGCCGCCAGGTGGCCAGGCCGCCGGTGCGGTACATGCGCGAGCCGGGCGGGCCGAACGGGTCGGCGACGAACCGCTCGGCGGTCAGGCCGGGCCGTCCCAGGTAGCCGCGGGCCAGGGCGGGGCCCGCCGCGTACACCTCGCCCGTCACGCCCGGCGGGACCGGCTGCAGCCGCTCGTCGAGCACGTAGACGCGCGGGTCGCGGCCGTCCTCACGCGGCCCGCCGTCGTCGCGCGGCCCGCCGGTGACGTGCGGACGGCCGGTGAGGTGCGGACGGTTGCTGACGTGTGGACGGCCGGTGACGTGCGCGCTCGTCTCGGTGAGGCCGCGCACGGTGACCGTCCGGGGTCCGTCCGGCCGCCAGTCGCGCACGCGCGTGGCGTCCAGGACCGCACCGTTCAGGATCACGTAGCGGAGCGGCAGCTCGCGGCCGTCGTCGTCGGCCATGAGCCGGTCGAAGGCGGAAGGGGTCAGGTTGAGCACCGTCACCTTCTCCCGCCGCAGCAGGGCGAGCAGCTGGAGCGGCGAGCGGCCGACCGGGTGCGGCACCACGACGAGGCGGCCACCGGACAGCAGCGCCCCCCACAGCTCCCGGGGCGAAAGGCCGGAGGACGCCCACACGTCGCGGCGGGTGAACCCGAGCGAGGCCCCGGTGTCCGACAGCAGCCGCAGCACGTTGCGGTGGGTGACGAGCAGCCCGGCCGGGCCGGAGGAGTACGTCACGTACGCGGGATGCTCGGGCCGCAGCGCACGTTCCGGGTTGTGGCCGAGCCAGTCGCCCAGGTCCTCCAGCCAGCTCTCGTCCACCACGCAGACCGGGCCGGCGTCGGCGAGCACGGCGTCGACGCGCTCGCGGGAGTCGGACGGGTCGAGCGGCAGGCACGCCGCCCCCGCCTTCAGCACCGCGAGGATCGCCACCACCAGGTCGGGCCCGCGCGGCAGGTCCACCGCGACGACCGCCTCGGGCCGCGCGCCGTGCGCGATCAGCTTGTGCGCGAGCTGGTTGGCGCGGGTGTTGAGCCTGCGGTAGGTGAGCGCGCCGACGGCCTTCGCCTGCGGGGTACGCCGCGCCAGCGCCTCGAACCGGCCGGGAACCGTGTCCCCGGTGACGGAGACGGGCTCCGGGTCGGCGCCGCCGGTCAGCCAGGCGCGTTCGGCGGCGTCGAGCAGGTCGAGGCGGCCGATCGGCAGGTCCGGCTCGGTCACCGCCTGACCCAGCAGGCCGGTGAAGCGCGTGGCGAGGGACCGGGCGCTGTCACGGTCGAACAGGTCGGTGCTGTACTCCAGGAAGCCGTTGCCGCCGGTGTCCAGCCGCAGGGTCAGGTCGAACGCGGCCGTGCCGGTGTGCACCACGCGGGCCTCCGCGGCCTCCCGCACCACCAGCATCACCTGGAACAGCGGGTGCCGGTCGCGGGCGCGGACCGGGTTCAGCGCCTCGACCAGCCGGTCGAAGGGCAGTTCCGGGTGGTCGAAGGCGGCCAGGTCGGCCTCGCGTACCCGATGCAGCAGCTCGGCGAAGGTGGGGTCGCCCGAGGTGTCCGCGCGCAGTACGAGCAGGTTGGCGAACGAGCCGACCGCCCCGCTCAGCGCGCCGTCGTGGCGTCCGGCGACCGGTGTGCCGGTGGGGATGTCGGTGCCGGCTCCCAGCCTGGTCAGCAGGGCGGCGAGCGCGGCGTGCAGCACCATGAACGGCGTGGCGTGGCTGCGGCGGGCCAGGTCCAGGGCGCCGGTCCAGACCTCCGGCGCGATCGCGATCGGCACGGTGTCGCCCGCGCCGGTGGGAACGGCGGGCCGCGGCCGGTCCGTGGGCAGGTCGAGCCGCTCGGGCAGGCCCGCGAGTGCCTTCGTCCAGTGCTCGCGGCCCGGTTCGCCGAGATCGAGCTGCCACAGCGTGTAGTCGGCGTACTGCACCGGCAGGGGCTCGAACCCGGGACTGTGCCCGGCGGCGCGCGCGGCGTAGGCGGTCTGGACGTCGCGCACCAGCGGGCCCGCCGACCAGCTGTCACCCGCGATGTGGTGCAGGACCAGCATGAGGATGTGCTCGCGGGCGCCCAGCCGCAGCAGGTGCGCGCGGAAGGGCGGCTCGCGGGTCAGGTCGAAGGCGCGGCGGGCGATGGTGCGCATCGCCGTCTCCGGCATGTCCGGCTGCCACATGGGCAATGCCACCGGCGCCGGCAGCCGGATCTCCTGGTACGGCACGCCGTCCCGGTCGGGGAAGACCGTGCGCAGGATCTCGTGCCTGGCCGCCACGTCGGCCAGCGCCGTGGCCAGGGCCTCGCGGTCCATCGGCCCGCTGAGCCGTACCGCGATGGGGAGGTTGCAGGCGGGCCCGCCCCCGTCGGCGCGGTGCAGGAACCACAGCCGCGACTGCGCGGAGGACAGCGGCATCGGCTGCGGCCTGGGCCGGCGCCGCAACGGGGGCCGCGCGGCGCGGTCGGCCGGCAGCCGGGCGGCCAGCTCGGCGGGCGTGGGGCCGGAGAAGACCTCCCTGACCGGCAGCCGCACGCCGAAGCTCTCCCGGATGCGCCCGGCCAGCCGCCCCGCGAGCAACGAGTGGCCGCCCAGGTCGAAGAAGCTGTCGCGCGGCCCGGCCGCGACGCCCAGCACCTCGGTGAACAGCTCGCACAGGGCCCGTTCCGCGGCCGAGCAGGCGTCGGTGTCCCGCCCGGCGGCGGCGACGGGCGGGGGCAGGGCGGCGCGCTCCAGCTTGCCGCCGGGCGTGCGGGGCAGCGCGGCCAGCGGCACGATCGCCGCGGGCGTGAGCGCGGCGGGCAGGTGTTGCGCGGCGTGCTCACGCACGAGAAGAGGGTCGGCGGCGGACGTCACGTAGCCGATCAGCCGGTCGCCGTGCACGGCCACCGCGGCCGCGCCGACGTCCGGATGGCTTTCCAGCACGGCTTCGATCTCGCCCGGCTCGATGCGCAGCCCGCGCAGCTTGATCTGCTCGTCGCCGCGGCCGAGCAGTTCCAGATGGCCTTCGGCGTCCCATCGGGCCAGGTCGCCGGTGCGGTAGAGGCGCTCGCCGCCCGGCGCGGCCACGAACCGTTCCGCGGTGAGCGCCGGCCGGTTGAGATAGCCGCGGGCCAGACCGGCGCCGGACAGGTACAGCTCGCCGACGACTCCGGGCGGCGCGGGCAGCAGGGCGCCGTCGAGGACGTGGACGCCGGTTCCCGCGGTGGGTCCCTCCCGGCCGTCGCCGAACCAGGTGTAGGCGTCGACGGTCGCCTCGGTCGGCCCGTAGTGGTTGACCGCCCGCGTACGCTCGCGCAGGGCGCGCCAGATCTGCTCCGGCACGGCCTCGCCGCCGACCACGGTGACACGCGGCGGATCGGCCAGCAGCTCGGGCAGTTCCTTCAGGTGCGACGGGGTGACGTCGAGGCAGCCGATGGCGTTCTCACGCACGTACGCGGTCAGCGCGGCGCCGTCGCCGTGGATGTCCTCGCCGATCAGGTGGAGCTCATGGCCCAGCACCATCCACAGCAGCGGGTCGAGGGCGGCGTCGAAGGAGAACGACGCGGTGTGCGCGACGCGCAGCCGTTCCCCGCCCGGGATCAGGCGCTCGCGGTGACCGGCCAGGAGCGCGGCCAGGCCGCCGTGGGTGGCGACGACGCCTTTGGGCTTGCCCGTGGAGCCGGAGGTGTAGATGACATAGGCGGCGTCGCCGGGGTGCGGTTCGGCCATGCGGGTACGCGGGGTCTCGCCCTCCTGCGCCCAGCCGGGGGTGATCACGATCGAGGGGGCGGCGTCGGTGAGCATGAGGCGCCGCCGTTCGGCAGGGTAGGCGGGGTCGACCGGCAGGAACGCGGCCCCGCAGCGCAGCACCGCCAGCAGTGCCACGACCAGTTCGGCCGAGCGGGGGAGGGCCAGGGCGACGATCTGGCCGGGTCCGGCTCCTTCGAGCACGAGCTGGCCGGCCATGTGGTCCACCCTGGCGCCGAGTTCGGCGAAGGTCAGCTTCTCGTCCCTGGTGACCAGGGCGAGGTCGTGCGGCGCGAGCCGTACCCGCTCCTGGAAGGCGGCGACGACGGACGGCGGCGCGGCGGGCGGGCGGCGCGGCGCGGGCAGGGCGGCGCGGTCCTCGTCGGTCAGCAGGTCCAGGCGGCCCAGGGGGGTGCCGGCGGGCATGTCGGCGAGTGCGCCGAGGAAGCGGGCGAGGCGGCGGGTGTGCGCGGCCAGGGACTCGGGGGTGTAACGGGCGGCGTTGCCGTCGAGGTCCAGGATCAGCTGGTCGCCGTCGAAGCTCAGCGTGATGGCGACGTCGTCCACCGGTCCGGCGGCGAGGTTGGTGACGGTGCCGGAGGATCCGGCGAACTTCACCTCGGTGGGGAACGGCTTGATGTTGAGCATCGGGCCGGACAGCGGGTGCCGGGTCCCGGCCAGCCCGAGGTCACGGCGCAGGTCCTCGCCGCGGTAGCGGCAGTGCGCGCGCGCCTCGGCGATCCGCCGCGCCGCCTGCTCCACGAGCGAGCCCAGGGTACGGCCCTGCCGCACGTCCAGCCGCAGCGGCAGCACGTTGACCGCCAGGCAGGGCACCCGCAGCCCGGCGCCGGAGCGGTTCATCAGCGGCAGCCCGATCACCACGTCGGTGGTCCCGGTGACCCTGCCGACGTAGCAGGCGACCCCGGCGGCGGCCACGTCCGCCCAGGTCGCGCGGGCCTGCCGGGCCAGGGCGTCCCAGTGCCGCGCGGGCGGCAGGGCTTCGCGGCAGCGGAGGACCTCGTGGGCCGGGGTCGGCGGCTCGCGGGTGAGCCCGACCGGGTCCGGGCGGCCGGCGAGCCGTTCCAGCCAGTAGGCCCGGTCGGCGGCGAACTGCCGGGACCGGCGGTAGTCCCGCTCCTGGGCCAGCACGGGCGCGAGGGTGCCGAACGGGCTGGGCCCCGGCGCGAGCGCGTCGGTGAGCGCCGAGTAGATCTCCGCCACCCGGGCGACCAGGAGCGAGAGCGCGTAGGCGTCGATGAGGATGTGGTGGGCCCGCAGGTACCAGACCGTGTGCTCGTCGGACAGGCGCAGCAGCGCGTGGTGGTGCAGGGTCCCGGTGACCACGTCGACGGGGGCGCGGGTGCCGGCGCGCATCCACTCCTGCGCCGCCGCCTCCGGGTCGGGCTCGCCGCGCAGGTCGAGCAGGACCAGGCGGCCGCTGACGGAGTCCCAGTCGGGCACGTACTGGGCCGGCTCCTCGGTGAAGCGCAGCCGCAGCGGCTCGGCCTCGGCCAGGCACCGCCGCAGCGCCCGCTCGAAGCGGGCGGCGTCCAGCGGCCCGTGGATGTCGATCCGGTCGGCGGCGTTGTAGAGGGGGTTGCCGGGGTCCAGGCGCTGGGCGAACCAGATGCCCGCCTGAGCCCCGGTCAGGGGCATGGTCATGCCAGCAGCTCCGCCCAGGCCGTCAGCGTCGGGCGCTCGACCAGGTCGGGGAAGGACACCTCCGCGCCCTCTGCCCGCCACCGCTCGGCCAGGGTCATCAGCCGGATGGAGTCCATGCCGGCCGCGAGGAGGTCGTCGTCGGGGCCGATCTCCTCCGGCTCGACGTAGAGCAGTTCGGCGACCTGCGCGCGCAGCCGCCGGGCCGTCTCAGACACCGGCCACCTCCCTGCTGAGGGCACGGCTGATCTGCGCGGTCGTCGCGGTGACCGCGCAGCGCTCGGCGGCGTAGCGCAGCGCCATCTCGTGGTGCTCCAAGGAGAAGTCGGCCACCGCGTCGGCCACGACGAAGGGCTGCACGTCCCGCATGAAGGCCTCGCACGCCGTCATCAGCACGCCGATGTGGGCGTAGACGCCGCAAATGATCAGTTGGTCGCGCCCCTTGTCCTTCGTCAGGCCGGCCAGGTCGGTGCGCTGGTAGGCGCTGTACCTCCACTTGGTGATCACCACGCCGTCGCCGCGCGGCGCGAGCCCGGCCACGATCTCGGCCTCACGGGGGTCGGCGCCGACGCCCTCACCCCAGAAGTCGCGCAGCAGGCCGCGGTCCTCGGTGTTCTGCGCGCCCGGCTGCGCCGAGTAGACGATCGGCACGCCCAGGTCCGCGCACCGCGCGCGCAGCGCCAGGACGTTGGCCATCAGTTCGATCAACGGAGACTGGCCGGGGGTGAAGGCGTCGAGGAAGTAGTTCTGCATGTCGTGGATGAGCAAGACGGCCCTGCGCGGGTCGGGGCGCCAGGCGACGCGGTTGGCGGGTACCTGACTGGGCATCGGATAGGGGGCGATCTCGGGAATGGCCATGATCGTCAGGTCCTCTCGCGGAGATGTCGCTTGCTCACCTTGCCCACGGCCGTGCTGGGGAAGGCGTCGACGTATTCGAACACGTCGGGGATCTTGAAGGTGGCGATGCCGCGCTCGCGCAGGAACGTGCGCAGCTCGGCCTTGGGCGGGGGCGGGCCGGCGCAGATGACGTAGGCGCAGGCGCGTTCGCCGAGGTAGGGGTCGGGCAGGCCCACCACGCTCACGTCGTGGACCGACGGATGGGCCAGCAGGTGGTTCTCCACCTCCTCGGCGGCGATCTTCTCACCGCCGCGGTTGATCTGGTCCTTGGCACGGCCCTCGACCACCAGGTCGCCGGTGGGCGTGAGCCGTACCAGATCGCCCGTGCGGTAGAAGCCGTCGCCGGTGAAGGCGTGCGCGTTGTGCTCGTCGGCGCGCCAGTAGCCGCGGATCGTGTACGGCCCGCGGGTGAGCAGTTGCCCGTCGTCCTCCACCACGACCTCGTCGGCGGGGGACAGGGGGCGGCCCTGGGTGGAGACGATGACGTCCTCGGGGTCGTCGAGCCGGGTGTAGTTGACCAGTCCCTCGGCCATGCCGAACACCTGCTGGAGGGTGCAGCCGAGCTCCGGGCGTACCCGCCTGGCCACCTCCTCGCTGAACTTGGCGCCGCCCACCTGCAGGACCTCCAGGCTGGACAGGTCGTGCGCGGTGTCGGCGGCGGCGCGCAGCCACAGCAGCGCCAGCGGCGGCACCAACGCCGCGATCGTGACCCGTTCGGCTTCGATCAGCGGGAAGCAGGTGCTCGGGCTGGGGTCGGGCGCCAGGACGGAGGCGGCGCCGGCGCTCAGCGCCCCGAACACGCCCGGCGAGCTCATCGGGAAGTTGTGCGCGGCGGGCAGCGCGCACAGGTAGACGCTGTCGCCGCTCAGCCCGCACAGGCGCGCGCTGGCGCGGAAGCTGTAGATGTAGTCGTCGTGGGTGCGCGGGATCAGCTTGGGCAGTCCCGTGCTGCCGCCCGACAGTTGCAGGAACGCCACCTCGCCCGGATCGCGGCCGGGCAGCTCCACCGGCTCGGCCTCGGGGAGCTCGTCCAGGGTGATCGACGGCGTGCCCGGGGCGTACGCGCGGTGGGCCTCGTCCGGGCAGATGTAGGCCACGGCCTCGGTGAAGCCGCAGAAGTGGGAGATCTCCGCCGAGCGGTGCGCGGGCAGCGCGAAGACCGGCCACGCCCCGAGCCGGTAGAGGGCGAAGCAGACCTGGTGGAACTGCGGCACGTTCGGCAGCTGCACCACGACCCGGTCGCCCGGCCCTATGCCCCGCGCGCGCAGCCCGGCGGCCAGGCGGTCGGCGCGCTCGTCCAGCTCGCGAAAGCTCCATCGGGCCGGCGGCGCGATCAGCGCCGTCCGCTCCCCGTGGCGTCCGGCCAGCTCGCGCAGCAGGTCGCCGAAGCTGATGCCGCTCCAGTAGCCCGCGGCCCGGTAGCGGGCCGCCTCCTCCTCAGTCCAGTGCATCGGTGCCCGCCCCCAGCGCGTCCAGGACCGTGCGGAACTTGCTCGTGGTCTCGGCCAGCTCCCGTTCCGGGACGGATCCGGCGACGATGCCGGCGCCCGCGAACAGCCGTACCGTGTGCTCGTGCACCTCGCAGCAGCGGATGGCGACCGCCCACTCGCCGTCGCCCGCGGCGTCGCACCATCCGGCCAGGCCGCTGTAGAAGCCGCGCTCGACCGCCTCCAGCTCGCCGATCACCCGGCGGGCCGCGGCCTGCGGGGTGCCGCACACGGCCGGGGTCGGGTGCAGCGCCGCGGCCAGCGTCAGCACCGACGTCGCCGGGTCGCGCAGGGTACCGGTGATCTTGGTGGACAGGTGCCACATCGTCGCGGTGGAGGTGAGCTGCGGCGCCTTCGGCACCTCCAGGCTGTCGCAGTATCGGCTCAGCCGTTCGGTGACGGCCTCGACGACCAGGCGGTGCTCGTGCAGGTCCTTGGCCGACTCCAGTAGCGCGGCGGCCCGGCGGGAGTCCTCCGCGGGGTCGGCGCTGCGCTCGGCCGAGCCCGCGAGCGGGTTGCTGAGGACCTGTCGGCCGTGGCGGGCGACGAGCAGTTCGGGGCTGGCTCCGGCCAGGGTGCTCCCGCCGGGCAGCGGTGTGGCGAAGGAGTAGCCGTGGCCCAGCAGGGGGCGCAGCAGGTGCCGCAGGCTGATCGGCTCGTCGGAGCGCAGTTCCAGGGTGCGGGCCAGGACGACCTTGTCCAGGTTTCCCGCCTCCAGCTCGGCCAGGGCCAGCCGTACCGCCCGCAGGTACGCGGCGGGTGCCGGGGTCTGCCTTCTCCACCAGCGCCCGCTGGGCACCGGCGGGGCGGCGGCCGGCAGCGGCGCCGACCAGGCCGACTCGGTGGGGATGAGCAGGTGCGCGGTCCCGTCGAAGGAGATCGCCCCGGCGGCCGGCCCGCCGGACCGACCCAGTAACGCGGGCAGCCGGTCGGCGAGGGTGGCCAGCTCGCCGCCGGCGATCGTGGATCTGCCCCGCGTGAGCAGCGTCCCCCGCGGGGAGGCGAACAGCACCGACCGGGTGCGCTCGTATCCCGCAAGCGGGTCCGCGGCGGTGGTCAGACTTTCCATCGAGTTCCAATCACTCAGGAGCGCAGGGTGGCGCCGCCGTCGACGAGAAGGTCGTGCAGGGTGATGTGCCGTGAACGCGCGGAGACCAGGAAGAGCACGGCCTCGGCGACGTCACGCGGTTCGGCCACGCGGCCGAGGGGGATGCCGGTGCGGAAGGTGGCCAGGTCTCCCGCGACGGGATCGCCCCCATGGAGCGCGCGCAGCATGGCCGTGTCGGTGGAACCGGGCGAGACGATGTTGCAGCGGATGCCGTGCCCGGCCAGCTCCAGCCCCAGGCATTGGGTGAACGCCCGCGCGGCCGCCTTGGACGCGGCGTAGGCGGCCATGCCGACGCGGGGGATCGTGGCGGCGTTGGAGCCCACGGTGACGATCGATCCCCGCCGCCGGGGGATCATGCGGCGGGCGACGGCCCGGCAGGTGTGGAAGACGCCGTCGGCGTTGACGGCGAACGTCTGCCGCCAGCGCTCGTCGTCGGTGTCCTGCGCGCGAGCAGGATGTAGCACTCCGGCCACGTTGACCAGGATGTCGATGGGGCCGAGCTCGTGCTCCACCCGGTCGACCAGGGTGTCCACCGCGCGCGGGTCCCGTACGTCCAGCCGGTACGGCGTGCCGTCGAGGTCGGCGGCGGCCACCGTGGCGCCCGCCTGGGTGAGTGTGCCGGCGACGGCGGCGCCGATGCCCCTGCCCGCGCCGGTGACCAGAGCAACGGAGTCCCCGATGCCATCCAATCCTGAAGCCCCTCGTAGGTCAGAATGAAGTTAGGTAAGGCTAACCTAATTTGTACGTTTGCCGGACATCTGTCAAGACTGTCCGGGTCTTCAGTGGCCACCGCCCGGCCCATGCGGATCCATGGCCGCCACCTGCTTCGGCAGCACCACGAACGGGCGCATCATCTTGTGGTCCTCGTGCTCGTAGATGTGGCAGTGGTGCATGAAGCGCCCGACCGAGCCCGTGAACCGGCCCACCGTCGTGATCATCTCGCGGAAGCCGACCGCGATCACGTCCTTCCAGCCGCGTTCCTCCGGCCGCAGTGGCTCGGCCTCGAGGATCTTGATCGGCTTCTCCGTGCCGCCGCCCAGCCGGGTGGAGCCGCTGGTCGTGAAGTACTTGAATCCGGACGCGTCCAGCCGCAGCCGCTCCTGCGCCTGGAAGGAGAATCCGTGGGCGTGCATGGGATGCGGCACCCCGCTGCCCTCCAGCGACACGAACCGCCAGGTCTCCCAGTCGCCGTCGGCCACGTGGAAGGCGACCGGGTCCGGATAGTCCCTGGACAGCCTGCGGTAGGTGGTGACCTGCCCCTTCGCGTCCTCGAACTGGACGATCCCGTCGGCGGGCAGCGGTCCCGGCGGCGCGTCGACGCGTTCCATCTCCCACATCTCCGCGTTGATGGGGAAGGCCGGGGTGATGAGCACGAGCCGCTCCTTGTGCTGGGGCAGGGCCGCGGGGTCGACCTGCTCGAAGCTCGCGCTGATCTTGGGAGGCAGCGTGAACCGCGGCGGGTGCCGGTCCTTACCCACCCGGAAGTTGATCACCTCGGGCACCGGCGAGGCGATGAACGAGGCGTCCACCCACCGCAGCGACCGGCCCTCCAGCCCGGTGAAGTCGACCAGGACGTCGGCCCGCTCGGCCGGCGTGACCAGCACCCAGTCCTCGATCGGCACGGGCGCGGGCAGCAGCCCGGCGTCGCTGCCGATCTGGAACACCCTGCCCGGCACCGGCTGGCCGTCCTGGTCCACCAGGCGCAGCAGGTAGGGACGGATGCTGGAGGCGTTGACGATCCTGAAGCGGTACCACGCCGGTTTGACCTCCGCGTAGGGCCAGACGGTGCCGTTGACCAGCGTGTAGGGGCCGGTGAAGGAGCGTACGACGGTCTCGGTCTGCTGCGGGTACTCCGTGATCTTGTGCAGCAGGCGGCCGTTCACCTTGCCGTCGGCATCGGTGTCGAAGTTGCGGTCGCACAGCACGAGCGGGATCTCGTACGGGCCGGAGGGCAGGCCCAGGTCGCGTTCCTCGTCGTCGCGGATCAGGTACAGGCCCGCGGTCAGCCCGGTCATGGTGTTGAACCGGGTGATGTGCATGGCGTGGTCGTGGTACCAGAGGGTGGCCGAGCGCTGGTCGTTGGCGTACTCGGCGAGCTGCGCGGCGCCGGGCGGGACCGCGTTCTCGGCCCAGCCGTCGTTGCCGCCGCCGGTGTGCGCGCCGTGCAGGTGCACCACGGCCCAGGGCGGCAGGGCGGCCACGTCGGCCCTGGGCGTCGCGCCGCTCCTGCCCGGCAGGTCCCAGACGGGCACCGGGCCCGGTGCCGCGCGGAGCTGAACGGCGGTGACCGGGTAGGCGCCGCTCAGGGCGTTGGCCCAGGTGACGCGGAGCCGTTCGCCGCGGTGTACCTCGATGGTCGGGCCGGGGAAGTGGCCGTCGTAGGCCCACAGCGTGGTGGGCGGCAGGTCCGCGTGCAGGCGGGCGGTCACGGCGCGCATGGTGACCGTCAGCGTGGACAGGCCGCGCTCGCGCCGCACTCTGGCGCGGGGCGGGATGCGCAGGCGGTCGCGGTAGGGGCGTAACTGGAGCACGTCGCCGGTGGCGGCGGCCGGCCGGACGAACACCGTCGCGGCGCCCGGTTCGCGGGTCACGGCCTCGAAGGCGGGAGCGTGCGTGGCGTGGGCGCGGAGGGGCGCGGCCGCGGAGCTCGGGCTGAGGACGGCGTGCAGGCCGTACCCGCCGGCCACGCCGAGGGTGGTGGCGCCGGCGAGCAGGCTGCGCCGGGAGATCGAGGGTTGGTCCGACATCGGGCGGCTCCCGGGAAAGGGGTAGAGATCCGAGCCACGAAGTTAGGTTAGGCAAACCTAATAAACAAGACTCTTCAAGGCTTGAAATGCGGACGGAACCACCTATGATCACGCGCCCGTCCGGGGGGCGGATGTTCTCCTCGGAGGCTCTTGTCAGAGAACTTAGGTTAGCCTAACCTAAGTTTGCTTCGTCCCGTCCGGGACGGTCAGGGGACCTTTCAGGAGGCGGACCACCCGCGATGGCAGCAGATTCCACACCGGCGTCCTACGCACAGCGAGCCCTCTGGTTCCTCCACCGCTGGAACGGCCCTTCGGCGACCTACAACATGCCCTTCGCGCTGCGCCTGAACGGCATGCCCGACGAGCTCGCGCTCCGCCGGGCGCTGGCCGACGTCGTGGCCAGGCACGACATCCTGCGCACGGTGATCGCCGCCGCCGGCGACGAGCCGTGCCAGCGCGTGGAGGCGGGGTGGCGGGGCGACCTCGTGGTCGTGGACGTCGCGGAGCCGGAGGTGGGGGAGCGGGTGCGCGCGGCGGTGGCGCGGCCGTACGACCTGGAGAAGGAGCCGCCCTGGGGGGTGTGGCTGTTCCGGGTGGACGGCGGGGCGCCGGTGCTGCTGTTCGTGCTGCACCACGTGCTGGCCGACCAGTGGTCGTTCCAGGTGCTGGCCAGGGACCTGCACGTGGCCTACCGCGCGCGCCGGGCCGGGGGAGCGCCGTGGTGCGCGGCGCGGACCGCGCAGTACGGCGAGTACGCGCGGTGGCAGCGCGAGCGGCTGGGGGACAAGCGCGATCCCGGGTCGCTGACCGCCCGGGAGATCGCGCACTGGCGGCAGGCACTCGACGGCCTGCCCGAGCACATCCCCCTGCCCGCCGACCGCTCCGGCACCGGTGACGAGGGCGCGGACGTGGCGTTCGCCCTTCCGCCCGCCACCGCCGCGGCGCTGCGTACCCTGGCCAGGCAGAGCAAGGCCAGCCCGTTCATGGTGCTGCAGGCCGCCGTCGCCGCGCTGCTGCACCGGCTCGGCGCGGGCGACGACATCCCGCTGGGCGTCGCCGTCTCCGGCCGCGACGAGCCGCGCTGGGACGACCTCATCGGCCTGCTCGTCAACTCCACGGTCCTGCGCGCCGACCTGTCCGGCCGGCCCACACTGCGCGAGCTCCTCGCCCGCGTGCGCGAGCGCGGGCTGCGCGCCTACGGTCACCACGTCATCCCGTTCGACCGCCTCGTGGACGGCCTCAACCCGGCCCGCTCACCCGGTCACAACCCGTTGTTCCAGGTCATGACCGTGTACGAGAAGGCCGACGGGCGCCGGTTACCGCTGGACGACCTCCTCGGCCAGGTCATCCCCGTCCCCGCCGAGACCGCCAAGTTCGACCTCACCTTCGCCTTCGTCGACCACGCAGGAGACGGGCCGCTGCAGGGGGTGCTGGAGGGGGTGCTGAACGTCGCCACCGCCCGTTTCAGCCCCGCCGCCGCCCGGACCCTCGCCGACCGGCTCGTCCGCCTCATCGAGGCCGCCGTCGCCGACCCCGACCTCCCTCTCCACCGCGTCGACCTCCTTTCCCCGGCCGAACACCGCGACCAGCTCGCCCTCGCCCAGGGCCCGCCGCACCGGGTCGCGGAGCCGGAGACCTGGGTGACCCGCCGCTTCGCCGAGCGGGCCGCCGCCCATCCGGAGCGGATCGCCGTGGGGCACCTGACCTACGGCGAGCTCGACCGCCTCTCCGGCGTCCTGGCCGCAAGGCTGGCCGAACGGGGCGCCGGACCCGAGAGCGTCGTGGCGCTTCCGCTCCCCGCGGGGGCGTGGGGCCTGGTCGGCGTCCTGGCCACGCTGAAGGCCGGCGCCGCGTTCCTGCCGCTCCATCCCGACCATCCGCCCGCCAGGAACGCCGCCATCATCGCCGACGCCGGGGCCCGCCTCGCGGTGACGGCCGCCGGATCGCCGCCCCTGCCCGCGGGTGTCGAAGCCGTGCGAGCGGACCGCCTGGACAGCGACGCGTCCGGAGCGCCCGCACAAGCGGACCGCGTGGACAGCGAGGCGTCCGGCGGGCCCGCACCTGCGGACCATCTCGGCCGCGACGTGTCCGGCGGGCCCGCACGGGCGCTGCCCCACCCCGGCCAGGCCGCCTACGTGATCTACACCTCCGGATCCACCGGCCGGCCCAAGGGGGTCGTGGTCGGCCGGGCCGCGCTGGCCGCGTACCTGTCGTGGGCGGGTGAGCGCTACCCGGGTCTGGCCGGGACGGCGCTGCTGTCGGGCCCGCTCACCTCCGACCTCAACATCACCAGCGCCCTCGGGCCGCTGACGGCGGGCGGGCGGGTGGTCGCCGGTGAGTTCGCCGAGCCGGTCGAGGGGCTGACCTTCGCCAAGTGCACCCCCAGCCACCTCGCCCTGCTGGACGGCGCCCGTGGCGACGCCCTGGGCGGACCGCACACGCTCGTGGTCGGCGGCGAGGCACTGACCGGCGCCCACCTGCGGGACTGGCACGCGGGCCGCCGGGAGCCCGGCGCCCGGACCGCCGTGAACGAGTACGGCCCCACCGAGGCCACCGTGGGCTGTATCGTCCACGAGCTCACCGACGCCGGCGAGCTTCCTGCCGGGACGGTGCCCATCGGCGTCCCCGCTCCCGGCTGCGCCGCCCATGTGCTGGACGAGGCGCTGCGGCCGGTGCCGCAGGGCGTGACGGGCGAGCTGTACCTCGGCGGCGACCAGCTCGCCCGCGGCTACCTCGGCCACCCCGGCCTGACCGCCTCCCGCTTCGTCGCCAGTCCCTTCGCCCCCGGCGAGCGCCTCTACCGCTCCGGCGACCTGGCCCGCCGCCGCGGCGACGGCCTGCTGGAGTACCTCGGCCGGGCCGACGACCAGCTCAAGATCCTCGGCAACCGCATCGAGCCGGGTGAGGTGGAAGCCGCGCTCACCACCCACGAGGACGTCGTCCAGGCCGCAGTGGCCGCCCACGGCGCCCGCGCACGCCTCATCGCCTACGTGGTGTCCCGCTCGGCCGCCCTGGACCCCGAGGAGGTACGCGCCCACGCCGCCCGCCTCCTGCCCCAGGCCATGGTGCCCGCGCACGTCGTGGTGCTGGACGCCCTCCCGCTCACCCGCGCCGGCAAGCTCGACCGCACCGCCCTCCCCGCGCCGCAACCGCGAGCCCCGGCGGCGGGCCACGGAACCGCGGCGGAACAGCGGTTGTGCCGCCTGTTCCGCGAGGTGCTCGACCTGGAGCGGGCAGGCCCCGACGACGGCTTCTTCGCGCTCGGCGGCGACAGCATCGCGGCCATCCGCCTCGTCGGCCGCGCGCGGGCGGCGGGCCTGCGCTTCACGGCCCGGGACGTCTTCGTCCACCAGAGCCCCCGCGCCCTCCTGAAAGCCACCACGAACGAGCCCCCGCCCCGCGAACCGGGCTCCGGCGAGGTGCCGATCACCCCGATCCTGGCCGAACTGCTCGCCAGAGGCGGCCCGTTGACCGGCTACACACAAGCCCGAGTCGTGAACCTGCCCGCCGGCATCACCCCCGCCATCCTCACCGCCGCCGTCCAGGCCGTGCTCGACACCCACGACGCCCTGCGCTCGCGCCTGGTGCCCCCAGGCGGCACCGGCGGCTGGCGGCACGTGATCAGGGAACCCGGCGCGGTCCGTGCCGCGGACGTCCTGGCCTCCGAAACCGACGAACAGCGAGTCTCGGCAGGCTTGGACCCGGTGACGGCCGAGGTGGCCGCCTTCGCGCGGCTGGACTCCCGCAGGTTGCTGATCGCCGTCCACCACCTGGCCGTGGACGCGGTCTCGTGGCCGGTCCTCCTGCAGGACCTCGCCACCGCCTGCGACCAGGGTGTACGCGGCGAGCCGATCAGCCTGCCCGAGCCGGGCACGACGCTACGCGCCTGGGCGGGCCACCTCCACGACCGGGCCGCGGCCGGTGAGCCCGGCCTCGCCTATTGGCGCGACCTGGCCCGTGACGCGGGCGCCCCGCTCGGCGGGCGGCCGCTCGACCCCGCCCGCGACACCGTCGGCAGCACGCGATCCCTGCTCACCACCGCACCCTTCACCGCCCCGGGCGCCGACGCCCAGGCGACGTTGCTGCTCGCCCTGGCCCGAGCCGTACCCCGCTGGCACACCGGCGGCGAGCCGCCGCTCCTGATCGAGGTCGAGGGGCACGGGCGGGAGGAGTCGCTGCTGCCCGGCGCCGACCTCTCCCGCACGGTCGGCTGGCTGACCAGCCAATACCCGGTCAGCCTCCGCCTCGGCCCGCACGACGAGATGCGAGAGCGCCTGTCACCCGAGCGCGGCGTCGAATACGGCCTCCTGCGCCACCTCAACCCCCGCACGGAACAGGTCCTCGCGTCCCTGCCACGGGCGCAGATCGGCTTCAACTACTGGGGCCGCGTCCACGACCGGGCGGAAGGCTGGCAGTCGGTTGAGCAGGACGAAGTCGTCCGCGGCCACGCCGACCCCGCGCTGCCCCTCCCGCACTGCCTGGAGATCAACGCCGTGCTCCGCGAAGGCCCCACCCTGCACGTGCAATGGACCTGGGCGCAGGAGCTTCTCACCGAGGCTGAGGTGAGCCGCCTGGCCGGCCTCTGGCACGAGGAGCTGAGCGGAGCGGCCGGCCCGCTCATCGACGACCTCGATCCGGCCGAACTGGACCGGCTCCAGCGCGAGTGGAGGCACGCATGACCGCCCTGGAGGACGTTCTCCCCCTCAGCCCGCTCCAGGAAGGCATCCTGTTCCACTCCGGCGGCGGCCACGACCCCTACGTCGTCCAGCTCGACCTGGAGCTCGACGGGCCGCTCGACCCCGGACGGCTGCGCGCCGCCGGCCAGGCCCTGCTCGTGCGCCATCCCAACCTGCGGGCCGCGTTCGTGACCCGCGCCTCCGGCCAGGCGGTCCAGGTCATCCCGGCCGAGAGCGTCCTGCCCCTCCACGTGTACGGCGAAGCCGGCCGGGACGCCTACGCCCGGATCAAGGCGGCCGACGCGCTCCGGCCGTTCGACCTGACCGCCTCGCCCTGCCTGCGCATGACCCTGGTGACCGTGGAGGGGCGGCACCGGCTGCTGTTCACCTACCATCACCTGCTGCTGGACGGGTGGTCGAACTCGCTGGTCGTCGGCGACCTGCTCCGGCTCTACGAGAGCGGCGGCGATCCGGGGCGGCTCGCGCCCGCGCCGCCGTACCGCAACTTCCTGGCGTGGCTGCGCGAGCGGCGGCGCGACGGGGGCGACGACGCGGCGCTGGCCGCCTGGCGGGAACGGCTCGCCGGGCTCGACGGGCCGACGCTGGTAGGCGTGCCGGACGCGCCGCGAGGCGTGCGGCCGGAGCGTTCGGCCGCGCAGATGAGCGAGGACACATCCGCCGCGGTGCGGGAACTGTGCCGGACGGCCGGGGTCACGCTCGGTACGGCGGCGCAGGCCGCGTGGGCGCTGGTGCTGCGGACGCTCACCGGCCGCGGCGACGTCGTCTTCGGGCTGACGGTCTCCGGGCGCGACGCCGAGGTGGCCGGCATCGAGTCGATGGTCGGGTTGTTCGTCAACACCGTCCCGGCGCGTGTGGTGCTGGATCCCGCCGAGTCCGTGGCGGGGCTGCTGCGCCGGGTGCGCGACGATCACGCTCGCACGCTCGGCGCGCAGCACGTGGGACTGGCGGCGGTTCAGCGGGCGGTGGGACGGCGGGCGCTGTTCGACACGCTGGTGGTCGTCGAGAGCCATCCGGTGGACGCGGCCGTCCTGGACGGGCGGTCGTACGGGGGGCTGCGGCTGCGCGGGGTGAGCGGTACCGACGCCACGGGGTATCCGCTCACGCTGATCGTGGTGCCGGGGGCGCGGCTGCGGCTGACGGTCGACCGGCTGCCGGGGGCGCTCGCCGGTGAGCCGCCGGATCTGGCGGAGCGGGTGGCCGCCGTGCTCGCCGCGATGGCCGCCGATCCGGGGGCCAGGGTCGTGGACGTGCTGCCGGAGCAGGCGGGTCCCGCCCGGGGGAGCGCGGTCGCCGTACCGGAGATCGATGTGGTGCGGATGTTCAGGGAGCAGGCGGCGCGGCACCCCGACCGGCCCGCGGTCCGCGACGAGCGGCAGGTCATCACCTACGCCGAGCTGGACCGGCGCTCCGAGCGGCTGGCCGGGGCGCTGCGCTCGCGCGGCGCCGGGCCCGAGCGGCTGGTGGGCGTGGCCCGCGCCCGGTCGGCCGAGCTGGTGGTGGCGTTGCTGGCCGCGCTCAAGACGGGCGCCGGATACGTGCCGCTCGACACCGAGCAGCCCGCCGCCCGGTCGCGCGCGATCGTGGACGACACCGGACCGGTGTACGTGGTGACCGAGGAGAGCTTGCCCGGCACCGACGGGGTGCTCGACGAGGAGCATCACCCGGACCGGGTCGCCTACGTGCTGCACACCTCCGGCTCCACCGGACGGCCGAAGGGCGCCGCCATCACTCACCGGGCGCTGGCGAACCGGATCCGGTGGATGCAGCACGCCTACCCGCTGCGGGCCGATGACCGGGTCCTGCAGAAGACGCCCGCGGGCTTCGACGTGTCCGGGTGGGAGTTCTGGTGGCCGCTCACCCACGGCGCCCAGCTGGTGATGGCGCGGCCCGGCGGGCATCGCGACCCCGCCTACCTGGCCGAGGTCATGCGCGGGGAGCGCGTCACGGTCGTGCACTTCGTGCCGTCGATGTTGCGGGAGTTCCTGGACGGGCCCGGCAGCGCGGACCTTCCCGGTCTCCGGCGGATCGTCTGCAGCGGCGAGGCGCTGCCCGGGGACCTGGTGGAGCGCGCGCGGGCCGTCCTGGGGACGGTGGCGATCGAGAACCTGTACGGCCCGACCGAAGCCACCATCGACGTCACCGCGTTCGAGGCGAACACGGAGGCGGTCGTGCCGATCGGGCGGCCGATCTGGAACACCGCCACCTACGTGCTGGACACCTGGCTGCGGCCGGTGCCCGACGGGGTGGCGGGCGAGCTCTATCTGGGCGGGGTGCAGCTCGCGCGCGGCTACCACGGGCGCCCGGGACTGAGCGCCGGGCACTTCGTCGCCTGCCCGTCCGGCGCCGGTACGCGGATGTATCGCACCGGTGACCTGGTACGCCGCCGGGCCGACGGGGTGCTGGAGTTCCTGGGCAGGATCGACGGCCAGGTCAAGATCCGGGGCGTACGGGTGGAGCCCGGGGAGGTGGAGGCGGCGCTACGGACCCATCCCGGGGTGCGCGACTGCGCGGTCCGTGCGGCGCGCCGGGTTGACGGGGGCACCTACCTGGTCGCCTATGTCGTCGGGCGGGACGGGGAGGTGGAACCCGGCGTGTTGCGCGCGCACCTGGGCGGGTTGCTGCCCGCGGCGATGGTGCCCGCGCTGTTCGTGCCGATCGACGCGCTGCCACGGACGGCCAGCGGGAAGGTGGACGGGGGCGCGCTGCCCGATCCCGGCTCACCGTCGCGCGGGACCGGCCGGCCGCCGGCGGGGGCGGCGGAGGAGCGGCTGTGCGGGTTGTTCCGTGACGTGCTGGGGCTGACGGGCGAGGTCGGGGCAGAGGACGACTTCTTCGAGCTCGGCGGGGACAGCATCACGGCGATGCGCCTGGTCAGCCGCGCGGGGGCGCCCCTGTCGGTGGGCGACGTCTTCGACCACCGGACCCCGGCCACCCTGGCCCTCCTGCTCGCGAAAGGCGGACCGGCGCCGGTAGCGAAAGCGGCCGAGCTGCCGCTGGCCGCACACCGGCTACGGCGCTCCGGGCTGCCGGTCGAGTCGTACCTGATCACCGGGATGGTCGAGGGCCGGGCGCTCGCCTCCGTCGCGGATCTGGACGATGCGGTACGGCTGGCCATCGCCACCCCGGACCGCAGGCCGTGGCGGGCCACGATCGTCCCCCGGGCCGCGGATCTGCTCACGCACGACGGCACGGATCTGGCCGGCGCGCTGGAACTCGCGCGCAAGGGCGTGGACCTGGCCGCAGGAAGGCCCTTGCGGGTGGTCGCCGTCGCCGGGCGGCTGGTGGCGGTCGCGCACGCCGCGGTGTTCGACGAGGCGTCCCTGCACCGTGTCCTGCACCAGCTTTCGACCGGAGAAGCGGCACAGGGCGGCGCGCCCGAACACCTTCAGGCCAGTGAGGATGATCTCGAAGGCTGGCTCGGGCTGCTGGCCAAGGGCACGGCCGAGGTGTTCGGGCCCTGGTCGCCCGGTGTCGGGCCGAGGTTCAGGATGTCGGCGCCGGTCGGCGCGCTCACGTCCGCCGACATTCTCGCCGCTACGGCGACGTGGCTGGGGCGGCCGACGCTGGTGGCCGACCTGGAGATCACCCCGGCTGGCGGTCTTAGCCGGATATATCCGGCTTTGGTGGGCGAGAAGTCACCGGCCGACCCCTTGAAGTACGAGATCTTGCACCTGCTGCATCCCCAGGGCGGCGCGGCGCTGCGCGGCCACCCCCGACGCCAGATCCTCATCCGCCGGAGCCTGTTGGAACCCCTCGCCGACGAGGGCCGGTCCGACGCGCCCGAGCAGCACTACCCCCTGGTCATCTCCCACGCCGAGCACGCGGGCCGCCTCTGGGTGGCCGGCGACCCCGCCGTGATCGGCCGCGACGCCGCGGCCGGCCTGCTGGGCCACTTCCCCGTCTGAACGCGATCTCTGGAGACACGAACGGTGACGATCCTGCCCCTGTCCCGCGCGCAGAGCGGCCTCTGGTTCGCCCAGCGGCTCGACCCGGACAACCCCATCTTCAACGCCGCCGAGTACGTCGAGATCACCGGCGAGCTCGACCCCGCGCTCCTGGTCCGGGCGATCGACCGGGTGATGGACGAGACCGACGTCCTGCGGGTGCGGTTCGAGGCCGAGGGCGAGTCCGTCCGGCAGCGCGTCGCCGACATGACGCCGTACCGGGCGCGGATCGTGGACGTCAGCGACGCGTCCGACCCGCACGGCGCGGCGCTGGAGCGGATGCGGGCCGACCTGGCCGAGCCGCTCGACCTGACCGGCGACGACCTCGTGCGGCAGGTGGTGTTCACCATCGGGGCCGATCGGCACTACTGGTACCAGCGGGCGCACCACATCCTGCTCGACGGGTACGCCCACGCCCAGCTGCAGCGCAGGGTCGCCGCCGTCTACACGGCGCTCGCCGCGGGGCGCGAACCCGGGCCGAGCCCGTTCCTGCCGCTGGCCGAGGCGCTGGAGCAGGAGGCCGGCTACCGCTCCTCCGCCCGCTACGACGAGGACCGGCGGCACTGGCTCGACCGGCAGCGGCACCTGCCCGCCGCGACCGGCCTGGCCAGGCGGGCGGGGCAGCCCGCACGGAGCTTCGTGCGCGAGCTGGGCCGCCTCGACGCCGCGGCGACGGCACGGCTCAAGGACGGCGCCGCCGCCCACCGGGCGAACTGGGCCGAGGTCGTCATGGCGGCCGTGGCCGGATATCTGCACCGGATGACCGGCGACCGGAACGTCGTCGTGGGGGTGCCGTTCATGGGCAAGCCCGGGTCGGCGTACCCGCGGGTGCCGGGGACGTGGGTCAACGTGCTGCCGGTCGACATCGCCGCCGGGCCGGGGACCAGCGGGGCTGAGCTGCTGCGCCGTACCAGGGAACGGCTGGCCGAGGCGCGTGAACGGCAGGAGTACCGCTTCGAGGACATGCGCGGCGACCTGCGAGCCGAGATCGGCGACCGGGCGCCCTCGCGGGTGTGGCTCAACATCAAGCCGTTCGAGAGCCCGCTCGCCTTCGCCGGCGCCCCGGGAGCCTCGCGCTACCTCGCGGCCGGGCCGGTGGAGGAGCTGACGATCTCCGTCTACCCGGCCGGGGCCGAGCTGGCCTTCGAGTTCGACGCCAACCCGTCGATGTTCACGCGGGAGGAACTGGCCGCGCACCGGGAGCGGTTCCTGGACTTCCTGAGCCGGTTCGCGCCGGACGACCGGCCGATCGGCACGCTGGACACCGCGACACCCGGCCAGCGGCACACCGTGCTCACGCAATGGGCGGGAGAGGCCGCCCGCGCCCCCGCGCTCTCGGTGGCCGAGGCCTTCGCGGCCGTGGTGCGCCGCGATCCTGACGCGGTGGCGGTACGGCACGCGGGCACGCACCTGACCTATGGCGAGCTCGACCGGCGCTCCGACGCGCTGGCGGCGCGGCTGCGCGAGCGCGGCGCGGGACCGGAGAAGCTGGTCGCCCTCTGCCTGCCCAGGACGGCCGACCTGGTCGTGGCGGTGTTCGCGGTCCTCAAGAGCGGCGCCGCCTACCTGCCCATCGATCCCCGCTACCCGCTCCAGCGGGCGGCGTTGATCGCCCACGACGCAGCGCCCGTGCTGCTGCTGCGCGCCCCCGGCACCGGCCTGGGCGGCGGCGATCTGGGCCTGCCCGAGCTCGTCCTCGACGACCGGACCGCGCCGGACGGCGGCGGGCCGGTCCCGCACGGCGCCGGCCCCGCCGCCGCCGCGTACGTGATCTACACCTCCGGCTCCACCGGCACGCCCAAGGGCGTCGTCGTCTCCAACGGCGGCGTGGTCGGCCTGGCCGCCTGGGCGCGCGAGATCCTCGGTGAGGAGCACCTGCGCCATGTCCTGCTGTCCACCTCGCTCACCTTCGACGTCTCCGCGCTGGAGATGTTCGCCCCGCTGCTGAACGGCGGCGCCGTCGAGATCGTCGAGGACCCGCTCGCCCTGCTGGAGGACGACCGGCTGACCTGGCAGGGCAGCCTGATCAGCGGCGTTCCGTCCGTGCTGGCCACGGTCCTGGCCGACCCCTCCTTCCGGGCGCGGGCGGGCTGCCTGATCGCCGCAGGGGAGGCGCTGCCCGCCGACCTGGTGGCCGCCGTGGCGGAACGGATGCCGGGCTGCGCGATCTTCAACATGTACGGCCCCACCGAGACCACCGTGATCGCCACGGCGGGAGCCGTCGCCCCCGGCCGGGGCACACCCACGATCGGCCGCCCGGTGCCGGGCAGCCGCGCGTACGTGCTGGACGACGCGCTGCGGCCGGTCCCGCCCGGCGAGCCCGGCGAGCTGTACGTCGGCGGCGCCGCCGTGGCCCGCGGCTACCTGAACCGGCCCGGCCTGAGCGCGGGCAGGTTCGTCGGCGACCCGAACGGAGCGCCGGGCAGCCGCATGTACCGCACCGGCGACCTGGTCAGATGGCTGCCCGACGGCCGCCTCGACTACCTGGGCAGGGCCGACGCGCAGGTCAAGGTGCGCGGGTTCCGGATCGAGCTGGGCGAGATCGAGCACGCGCTGCGCGCCCTGCCCGGCATCGCCCAGGCCGCCGCCGACGTGCGCGGCCCGTCCCGTCGCCTGGTCGCCTACGTCGTGCGGGCACCGGGCGAGGACGCCCCGTCCGAGGTGACGGCCGCCCTGCGCGAGAGCCTGCCGGAGTACATGGTCCCCGCCCACGTGGTGTGGCTGGAGGCGCTGCCGTTGAACGCCAACGGCAAGCTCGACCGCGCCGCGCTGCCCGACCCCGCCGTGGAGAGCGCCGCCGCGCCGGCCGTCCGGGCCACTCCGGCCCAGGAACGGCTGTGCGGGATCTTCGCCGGCGTGCTGGGCGTGCCCTCCGTCGGCCTGGGCGACGACTTCTTCCGGCTGGGCGGCGACTCGCTCGGCGCGGCCAAGGTCGCGGGCAGGGTCCGGGCCGAACTGGCCGTCAGGATCACCATGCGCGCCCTGTTCGACCATCCCACGGTGGCCGCGCTCAGCGCGTACCTGCGGACGGCGGAACCGGAACGGGCGGCGCCGCGCCCGACCACCCGCCCGGCGCGCCCTCCGCTGTCGCCTGCCCAGCGCCGCCTGTGGGTCCTCTACCGCACCGACGGCCCCAGGCCCACCTACAACATCCCCATCGCGGTCGAACTGCGCGACCAGGTCGACCTTCCCGCCCTGCGGGAGGCGCTGACCGATCTGGCCGCCCGGCAGGAGAGCCTGCGTACCGTCTTCCCCGAGGACCTCGGCCTGCCGTGGCAGCGCGTCCTGGATCCGCGGGAGGCGGCCCCGCCGCTGGAGGTCGTCCGGGTGAGCGCCGCCGGGCTCGGCGACGCGCTCGCCGCGGCCGCGCGGCATCCCTTCGACCTGGCCACCGAGCCGCCCATCCGGGCCCGGCTGTGCGAACGGGACACCGGCGGGCACGTGCTGCTGCTGGTCGTGCACCACATCGCCGCCGACGAATGGTCGACGGTCGTGCTCCTGGACGACCTGGCCCACGCCTACGAAGCCAGGCGCAGGGGCGTGGAGCCCACGTGGGAACCGCTGGCCCTCCAGTACGCCGACCACGCGCTCCTGCAGCTCGACGGCCCGGCCGGCGACGGCCCCGAGGCCCTGGCCGGAGTCAAGCACTGGGCCGCCCGCCTGGCCGGCGCGCCCGCCGAGCTGGACCTGCCCGCCGACCGCCCCAGACCGTCCCGGGCCGGGCACCGGGGCGGCGTGCACGCCTTCGAGCTGAGCCCCGAACTTCGCGCCCGGATGCAACGCCTGGCCGCCGACGCCGCCGTGACCCCCTTCATGCTCGTGCACGCCGCCGTCGTCGCCCTGCTGCACCGGATGGGCGCCGGCGACGACGTCTGCGTCGGCACGCCCGTCGCCGGTCGCGGCGACCCCGCGCTGGACGGCGTGGCGGGCTTCTTCGTCAACCTGCTGGCGCTGCGCGTGGACGTCTCCGGCGGGCCGGCGTTCGCCGAGCTCCTGGACCGGGTCCGCGAGAGCGACCTGGACGCCTACGCCCACCAGGACGTGCCGTTCGAGCGGGTCGTGGAGGCGGTCAACCCGTCCCGGTCCCTGGCCCGGCACCCGATCTTCCAGGTGCTGGTCAGCTACCACGCGCTGCCCGCCGGCACCGGCGACGGCGTCCTGTACCGGGGCGAGCCGCGCCTGGTCGGCACCGGGACCGCCAAGTTCGACCTGACGTTCCGCGTCAGCGAGCGCGGCGAGGGCACGCCGCTGCGCGGGGAGGTCGAGTACGCCGCCGACCTGTTCGACCCGGCCACCGCCGCGCTGCTGGCCGAGCGCCTTGAGCTGCTGCTGGAGGCCGTCACCCGCGACCCGCTGACGCCGGTCGCCGCCCTCGACCTGGTCACCGGCGCCGAGCGCGCCGATCTGCTGACCGCCTGGCAGGGCCCGGTCAGGCAGGTGACGCCCGCGGCGGCCGACCAGCTCGTACGGCGGCGCGCCCACCGGCATCCCGGCGCGGTCGCCGTGCGCTGCGACGGCGAGACCCTGACCTACGGGCAACTGGAGGAGCGGGTCGCGCTGCTCGCCGGTGACCTGCGAGCCCGGCTGCACGGCCGCGAGCCGGTGGTCGCCGTCGCCCTGCCCCGGTCGGCCGAGCTGGTCGTGGCGTTGCTGGCGGTGTGGAGGGCAGGCGCCGCCTATCTGCCGCTGGATCTGGACTATCCGGGTGAACGGCTGGCGTACATGCTGAGTGATGCCGCACCCGAGCTGGTGCTGACCACGTCGGCGACCGAGCTCCCCGCGGGCGTGCCGAGACTGGAGATCGACCGGCCCCGCGTCGCCGCGCCGCTCGCCGAGAGCCCGTACCTGCCGGACAGGGCCGCCTACGTCATCTACACCTCGGGCTCGACCGGCCGCCCCAAGGGCGTCGTGGTGCCCATGGCCGCCGTGGTCAACTTCCTGGAGTCGATGACCGGCCAGGACATCGGCCAGGACGACACCGTCCTCGCGCTGACCACCGCGGGGTTCGACATCTCGGTGCTGGAGCTGTTCGCGCCGCTGATCGCGGGCGGGTCCGTGGTCGTGGCCCGCGAGGAGGAGGTACGCGACCCGGCCAGGCTGCTGGCCGCCGTACGCGCCTGCGGGGCGAGCGTCGTCCAGGCCACGCCCACCCAGTGGCGCCTGCTGGCAGAAGCCGACGGAGACGGCGCGCTCGACGGCATCCGGGCCCTGACCGGCGGCGAGGCGCTGGACCGCGCCCTGGCCACCCGCCTGCGCGCCCGCGGCGCCGACGTCGTCAACCTCTACGGCCCCACCGAGACGACCGTCTGGTCCACCCGCGCCCCGCTCGGCGGCGACCTGCCCGCCGACCCGCCCATCGGCGCCCCGATCCACAACACCGTCGCCCACGTGCTGGACGAACGGCTCCGCCCGGTCCCCGCCGGGGTGCCGGGCGACCTGTACCTCGGCGGAGCCGGGCTGGCCCGCGGCTACCACGGCCTGCCCGCGCTGACCGCGGCCCGCTTCGTCGCCGACCCCTTCACCGGCGCCGGCCGCCTCTACCGCACCGGCGACCGGGCCCGCCGGACGGGCACCGGCGCGCTGGAGTTCCTCGGCCGCGAGGACGAGCAGGTCAAGCTGCGCGGCTTCCGCATCGAACTGGGCGAGGTCGCCGCCACCCTGACCGCCCACCCCGCCGTACGGCAGGCCACCGCGGCCGTCCACCGGGACGCCTCCGGTCATGGCAGGCTCGTCGCCTACTACGTCCCGGAAACAGAACCACCCACCACGGCCGAACTGCGCGCCCACCTCGGCGCCGCCCTGCCCGGCCACATGATCCCCGCGCACCTGCTCGCCCTCCCGGCCCTGCCCACCACCCCCAACGGCAAGGTCGACAAGCACGCGCTGCCCGCCCCCGGCCAGGACACCCCCGCCGGGCGCCCGCCCGCCACCGCCGTGGAACGCCACCTGTGCGCCCTGTACGACGAGGTCCTGGGCCGCACCGCGACCGGCGTGGACGAGGGCTTCTTCGAGCTCGGCGGCGACAGCGTGCTCGTCGTCAGGCTCGCCGGCCTCGCCAGGCGCCAGGGCATCGTGATCACCCCCGCCGACGTGTTCGCCCACCCCACCGTGGCCGGACTGGCCGCCCGGGCCCGCCACGACACCACCACGGCCCCCGGCTGGACGCCGCCAGCCCTCAGCCCGGCCGACGACGCCGCGTTGCGCGCCCGCCACCCGTCCCTGCGGGAGGTCTGGCCGCTCACCGCCCCCCAGGAAGGCATCCTGTTCAGGAAGGAGACGACCGCGGGCCCCGACCCGTACCTCATCAGCTGGACCCTCGACCTGTCCGGCCCCCTGTCACCCGGGCGCATGCGCCGCGCGAGCGCCGCGCTCATCCGCCGCCACCCCAGCTTGCGCAGCTCCATCACCCGCACCCCCTCCGGCGCCGCCGTCCAGGTCGTGCACACCGAGGCCGAACCCCGCTGGGGCGGCGAGGAGCCGTCCGACCTGACCGCCCCCTCGCTCATCCGCTTCGACCTCCAGCCCACCGCGCTGGACCGCTGGCGCCTGACCATCACCACCCACCACGTCGTTCTCGACGGCTGGTCCCTGTCCGTGCTGGTCGAAGAGCTCCTCACCCTGTACGGCGCCGCCGCCGACGACAGCGTCCTCCCGCCCCCGCCCGACCCCCGCGCCCACCGCGCCTGGCTGGCCGGACAGGACCGGGAAGCCGCCGGCCGGGCCTGGCGGGACCACTTCGCCGGCCTGGACGAGCCCACCCTTCTGGCCCCCTTCGACGAACCCGTCCCGCTGCCCGAACGCCTCGACATCGACCTGCCCGCCGGGCTCACCGCCGCGCTGACCCGGCTGGCCAGGCGCAACGGCCTGACGCTCAACACCGTCGTGCAGTGGGCGTGGGCCATGCTGCTGGCCCACTGGACGGGCCGCGACGACGTGGTCCTGCTCGGCATGACCTCCGGCCGCCCGCCCGAGGTGCCGGGAGCCGACCGCCTCGTCGGCATGCTCGTCAACACCGTCCCCGCCCGCCTCCGGCTACGTCCCGGCGACACCGCGCTGCGCAGCCTGCGCCGGGTGCAGCGGGAGCAGGCCGGGCTCATCGCCCACCACCACCTCGGCCTGGCCGACATCCAGCGCGCCGCCGGGCACGCCGACCTGTGCGACACCTTCGCCGTCTTCGACAACTTCCCCTTCGACCAGCGGCGCCTCGACACGCTCGCCGCCGCTTCCGGCCTGTCGGTGACGGCCGTGGACGGGCACGACGCCACCCACTACCCGATCGGCATCACCGCCCTGCCCGGCGACAGCCTGCGCCTGGTGCTGCGGCACCGGCCGGGCGTGCTGCCCGGCGACCTGGCCCGATCCGCCGGCCCCGCGCTGACCAGGCTGTTCGCCGCGCTGGTCGCCGACCCCGAGCGGCGCGTGGGAGCCTTCGACCTGCTGTCGCCGCAGGCCCGCGGGCACATCCTGCTGGAGGGCAACGCCACCGAGGCCGACGTCGCGCCGGCCACCTGGCCCGAGCTGTTCGCCCGCCAGGCCGCCCGCGACCCGCACGCGCTCGCCGTCGAGATGGACGGCACCCGGATGACCTACGGGGAACTGGACGAGGCCGGCTCCCGGCTCGCCGCGGCGCTGGCCGGGAGCGGCATCGGCCGGGGCGACCTGGTGGCGTTGCTGGCGCCCCGCTGTCCCGAGGCCGTCGTCGCCATGCTGGGCGTGCAACGGGCCGGGGCGGCGTACCTGCCGGTGGACCCCGCCTACCCGGCCGAGCGGATCGCGCTGATGCTGCGCGACGCCGATCCTGTCGCGGTGCTCACCACCCGCGAGACCCTGCCGACGCTGCCCGCCGGGCTGCCGGGGCCGCGGCCGGTGCCGCTCGACGAGCTCGACCTCGCGCCGGCGGGTACGCCGCCGGAGCCGGGGGCGGGTGCGCATCCTGGACCGGGGGCGCGGGTGGACGACGCCGCGTACATGATCTTCACGTCGGGTTCGACCGGGCGGCCCAAGGGGGTCGTGGTCACCCATGCCGGGCTCGCCGACCTCGGCGTCACCATGGCCGGCGCGATCGGCGCCGGGCCGGGCAGCCGGGTGCTGCAGTTCGCCACGCTGAGCTTCGACACCTCCGTGTGGGAGATCGCGATGGCGCTGCTGACCGGCGCCGCGCTCGTCTTCGTGCCCGACGCGCGACGCCTCGGCGCGCCCCTCGGCGGGTTCATCGCCGAGGCCGGGATCACCCACTGCACGCTGCCGCCGTCCGCGCTGGCGGAGATCGCCGAGGAGGAGATCCCCGCGGGCAGGGTCGTGGTGGTGGCGGGGGAGGCCTGTCCCGCGCCGCTCGCGGCGCGCTGGGCGGTGCGCCACCGCGTGTTCAACTCCTACGGGCCCACCGAGACCACCGTGGACGCCACGCTGTGGCGCTGCCTGCCCGGCGACGACGCCGGGCCGCTGCCGATCGGCGGGCCGGTGGTCAACACGCAGGTGTTCGTGCTGGACCGGGCGCTGCGGCCGGTGCCCGACGGGGTGGCCGGTGAGGTGTACGTCGCGGGTGCCGGGCTGGCCCGCGGTTACCACGGGCGTCCCGGGCTGAGCGCCGGCCGGTTCGTGGCGCATCCGTTCGCCGCCGGGCGGCGGATGTACCGGACCGGGGACCTGGCGCGGCGGCGTTCCGACGGGAGCCTGGTCTACCTCGGGCGTACCGACGACCAGGCCAAGATCCGTGGCTTCCGGGTCGAGCCGGGCGAGGTGGAGTCGCTGCTGACCGGCCATCCCGCGGTCACCCAGGCGGCCGTCGTCGTGCGTGACGATCCGCGTGGCGAGCCGCGGCTGGTGGCCTATCTGGTGGCCGAGCCCGCTGCTGTCGATCGGGTGCGGGAGCTGGCCGCGGCGCACCTGCCCGAGCATCTGCGGCCGTCGGCGTACGTGCCGCTCGAGCGGCTGCCGCGCACCCCCCACGGCAAGCTCGACCGGGCCGCGCTCCCCGATCCCGAGCAGGCGGCGCCCGCGCGTGAGCCGTCCCCGCTGACCGGGGCGCAGCGGGTGGTCGCCGAGGCGTTCGCCGCCGTCCTCGGCGTGGAGGTCACGGCGCCCGGCGACGACTTCTTCGAACTGGGCGGCCACTCGCTGCTGGCGATGCGCCTGGTCACGCGGCTCACCTCGGCCACCGGGGCGTCCTTGGAGGTGCGCGACATCTTCGACCGGCCCTCGGTCGCCGACCTGGCCGAGCTGCTGGCTCCGTCGGAACCCGCCCAGCCGGACGGCGTCGCGCCCGACGCCGGGCACGACGAGGCGCCCCTGTCGCCCGCCCAGCGGCGGTTGTGGTTCCTGGACCGGCTGGAGGGATCGTCCAGCGCCTACAACACCGGCGTCATGCTGGAGCTGAGCGGCGGGCCCGTCGATCCCGAGCCGTTCCGGCTGGCCCTGCTCGACGTCGCGGGGCGGCACGCGATCCTGCGCACCGTCTACCCGCTGCGGGCGGACGGGCCGGTCCAGCGCGTTCTGCCGGCGCGGGCGCTCGCCGCGCACCTGCGGGCCGACCTGGTGGACCTGCGCACCGTGCCGGAAGCCGGCCGCGAGGAAACCATCCGCGCCACCGTCAACCGGGCCTTCGACCTGGAGTCGGAGCCGCCGCTGCGGCTGACGTTCTTCAGGGTGGCGGACGACGCGCACCTCATGCACGTCGGCACCCACCACATCGCCTTCGACGGCACCTCGGCACAGATCCTGCTGCGCGACCTCACCACCGCCCACGCCGCCCGCGTCCGAGCCCACGCCCCCGACCCGGCCGCCCCTGACCCGGCCACACCCGAGCCGGCCACACCCGAGCCGGGCGCGCCTGAGCCGGCCGCGTCTGAGCTGAGCTATGCCGACTATGCGCGGCTGCTGAACGACGCGCTGGGTGACGCCGCCGACCCCGGATCGCGTGTCTCGGCCGACCTGGCCTTCTGGGCGCGACGGCTGGCCGACGCGCCCCGGCGGCTCGCGCTGCCCCTCGACCGGCCGCGTCCCGAGACCAGTGACCATGAGGGCCGGGTGCTGCGGCAGCCGCTCGACGCCGGGCTGTCGCAGTCGCTGCGCGAGCTGGCCAGGTCGCGGCGGGTGAGCGTGCTGACCGTGTTCCAGGCGGCGGTGGCCGTGCAGCTGTCCAAGGCGGGCGCGGGGGAGCTGATCCCGCTCGGCTCGCCCATGGACGTGCGTACCGAGGAACGGCTGGCCGAGGTCGTCGGCCTGTTCGTCAACACGCTCGTGTTCACCGCGGACCTGTCCGGCGACCCGCGCGTCGGCGACCTGCTGGAGCGGATGCGGGAGGGCAACCTGTCGGCGATGGAGCACGCGCGGGTGCCGTTCGAGCAGGTGGTCGAGCACCTCAACCCGCCGCGGGCGGCCACGCTGAACCCGCTCTTCCAGGTCCTCGTCTCCTACGGGACCGCACCCGCGGTCGCCCTCGCCTTCGACGGCCTGCGCGTCACGCCCCGCCCGGTCGACACCCGCACCACCAAGTTCGACCTGGTCTTCCACGTGTTCGACGGCGGCGCGAAGCAGGCGCTGGAGCTGTCGGTGGTCTACGCGACCGCCCTGTTCGACGAGGGTACGGCCCGCCAGTTGCTGTCCGGGGTCGCCGCCGTGCTGGCCCAGGCCGCGGCGCACGCCGGCACCCGCCTGTCGGACCTGGTCACCCCCGACACCCTCACCCCGGCACCGGCCCCGCTCACCCCCGCCCAGCGCTGGCTCCTCGACCGCGGCCATGGCTCAATCCCCGGCCCCGGCCCCGGCCTCGGCCGCGACCTCGGCTTTGGTTCCGGCGAGGCGGGCATGCCCACGACGCGTCGCGTCACGCTGCCGCCCGGCACCGACGACTCGGCCGTGATCGGGGCCCTGCGCGGCTGCGTGCTGAGGCACGATGCCCTGCGCACCCGCGTGTGGCGCGACGGCGCGGGCCTGTGGCGGACGAGCGTCGTGGATCCCCTCCAGGCGCTCGCCCGGCCGGTGCTCGTCGACCCGGGCACCGCCCTGGACCTTGCCGCGGGACACGTCTTCCACGCGGCCAGGACCGGTCGGGACGAGCTTCTCCTCAGCGCGCACCCCGCCCTGGTCGACGAGCGCTCCTGGGACCTCATCCTCGAAGAACTCCCCGGGGGACAGCCCTCAGCGGCCCCGACGTCCTTCGCCGACTACGCCAGAACCCTGGCCGCCGCGCCCGACCCCGACGACTCGGCGGAGGCATGGCTCGACCTGGCCGACCGCATCGCCGAGTCCGGCCACCTGTGGCCGGGACAGACCACGGGCCCGATCACGCACGGCCGCGTCGAGCTGCCCCACCACCTGGACGGCGAGCCCTGGCGCCCCGTCGCCCTGGCCGCCCTGGCCACGGCACTGGCGGAGGCGGGCGTCACCGGCCCGATTCTGCTGGACGTGTACGAACCCGACCGCGAGCAGGCCCCCGCCACCGTGGGCCTGCTGACCCGGGTCTTCCCGGTCCTGCTCGACGCCGACCTCATGCGAAGCGACCCGGACCACCTCCTGCACGCCCTGCTGCCCCCCGACCGGGAAACGGCCCTCGCCTACGGAACGGCCCGCTACGACCGCCCCGACACCGCCGAGTTCCTGGAGCAGGCCCCCCAGGCCCGGATCCTGCTCAGTCTCGGCCAGAACCCGCCCCCCGGCTACGACCTGACTTTCACCGTCCACCGCCGCCCTCACGAGACAGTCCTGGAGGCCACCGGCCCCGCCGAGACCACGAGCGACCTGCTGCGCGCCTGGGCCGATCGGCTGGCGGCCTGGGCGCCGGAGCACCTGCACGCCACCGGCGACGCCGGCCGGGAGACGGCCGCCGCGCCCATGCTCGCCCTGTCGCCGTTCCGCCGCCGGTGGCTGGAGAACAAGACCGGCCCGCTGCGCGACGTGCTCCCGCTCTCCCCGCTCCAGGAAGGCCTGCTGTTCCACCTGATGCTGGCCGACACCACCGGCGAGGTCTACCTCACCGAGAACACGCTGCGCCTGCGCGGCCCTCTCGACCCCGCCCGCCTGGCCGGGGCCGTTCGGGCGGCGCTGGCGAAGTTCCCCAACCTCAACACCGGCTTCTACGACGTCGGCGATGCCACCGTCCAGGCGATCCCGGTCCACGTCCCGTTCTCCTGGACGGCGGCCGACCTGAGCGGCGCGCCCCGGCCGGAGGAGGCGTTCGAGGAGTTTCGCGAACGCGGCGCCGCCGAGCCGTTCGACATCGCCGCCCCGCCGCTTATCAGGTTCGGGCTCGCCAAGCTGGCGCGGGACGAGCACCGCTTCGTCGTGTGGGCCCAGCACATCCTCATGGACGGCTGGTCGATCTCGCTGTTCCTGCTGTCGGTGCTGTCCTTCTACACCGACCCGGACGCCGAGGAACGGCGCGAGGTCTGCGACTTCCGGACTTATCTGGAATGGCTGGCCGTACAGGACATGTCCGTGGCGGAGGAGGCCTGGCGCGCGTTCCTGGCCGGGGTCGGCGCGGCCGGGCTCATCGCGCCCCACGCGCAGGACACCACGGCCGACGCGCGCCACATGGACGAGCTGGAGGAGGACCTCGACGCCGATCTGGCCGACCGGCTCGGCGCGGTCAGCCGCGAGCTGGGCCTGACCGCGAGCGCGCTGTTCGAGATCGCGTGGGCGGTGCTCGTGCATCAGCACACCGGCGCCGACGAGGCCGTGTTCGGCCTGCTCACCTACGGCCGCCCGCCGGAGCTGGCCGGCATCGAGAGCACGGTCGGCCTGCTGTTCAACACCGTGCCCATGCGCGTGCGCACCGCCCCGGCCGACAGCCTGCGGGCCATGGCCGCCCGGGTGCGGCGCGAGCGCATGACCGTGGTCCGCCACCCCTACGTCGGCCTGGCCCGCATCCAGGAGCTGGCCGGCCGGCGCAACCTGTTCGACACGCTGTTCGTCTTCCAGAACCAGCCGAAGGTCACCCCCGACCAGCGCTGGGGGCCGGACGGTGAGCTCTGGGTCGAGGGCAGGGACCTGCGCGACGCCACCCACTACCCGCTGACCATGGTGGTCAGCCCGCCCGACGGCACCGCCAGGCTGCGCATGCTGTTCCGCACCGACGTCTTCGGCAAGGACAAGGCCACGAGGGTCATGGACGCCTACGTCCGCATCCTGACGGCCTTCGCCGACGACCCCGACCGGCCGATCGGCCGTGTGGAGGCCGTCTCGGACCTGGAGCGCGCGCACCTGCTCGACGGGCTGAACCCGGCGCCCAGGCCCGTGCCGGAACTGTCGATCGCCGACCTGCTGCACGAGCGCGCGCTGCTGATCCCGCACGAGCGCGCCCTGGTCAGCGGTACGGCGGAGCTGACCTTCGCCGAGCTGGAGGCGGCCGCCGCCCGGCTGGCCCGGCTACTGGTGAGCCGGGGCGTCGGCGCCGAGAGCGCGGTCGCCCTGGTGCTGCCCCGGTCGGAGCTGATGGTGGTGGCGCTGTTCGCGGTGTTCGCCGCGGGGGCGGCCTACGTGCCCATCGACCCCGAATATCCGGCCGACCGGATCGCGTACATGATCGAGGAGTCCGCGCCCGTCGTGGTCCTCACCACCGAGAGCCTGCGCGACCTGCTCCCGGCCGGGCGGCCCGCCGTCGTGCTCGACGGGCCGGAGGCGATGGCCGAGCTGGCGGCGACCTCGCCCGAGCCGATCCCGGCCGGCGAACGGCATGCCCCCGCCGGGCTCGAACACCCGGCGTACCTGATCTTCACCTCGGGCTCCACCGGGCGGCCCAAGGCGGTCACCGTGCCCTACCGCGGGCTGACCACCATGTACTACAACCACCTGGAGAACATCTTCGACCACGTGACCGCCCGGCAGGACGGGCGCAAGCTGCGCATCGCGCACACCACGTCGTTCTCCTTCGACGCCTCGTGGGAGCAGTTGTTCTGGCTGCTGGCCGGGCACGAGGTGCACGTCATCGACGAGGACACGCGGCGCGATCCGGCGCTGCTGCTGGACTACTTCGACCGCGAGCGCGTCGACGGCTTCGACGTGACCCCGTCGTACGGGACGTTCCTCGTCGAGGCCGGGCTGCTGGACCGGCCCCGGTGCGGCGGCGACGCCCCGCCGGACGCACCGGGGCTGGTCTTCTTCTCGCTCGGCGGCGAGGCCGTGCCCGCCGGGCTGTGGAACAGGATCCGCGAGGCCGGGGGAGTGGAGGGCTACAACCTGTACGGGCCCACCGAGTACACGATCAACGCCCTGGGCGCGGACCTGGCCGAGAGCACGACCTCGACCGTGGGCCGGCCGATCTGGAACACCCGCGCCTACATCCTCGGCCCAGGGCTGCGGCCCGTGCCGCCCGGCGCCGTCGGTGAGCTGTACCTGGCGGGCGACGGGCTGGCCAGGGGCTACCACCGCCGGCCTGGCCTGACCTCCGGGCGTTTCGTCGCCGACCCGTTCGGCGGGCCGGGCGGGCGCATGTACCGGACGGGCGACCTGGCCCGCTGGCGGCCCGACAACCTGATCGACTTCCTGGGCCGCTCGGACGGGCAGGTCAAGATCAGGGGCTACCGCATCGAGCCCGGCGAGGTCGAGGACGTGCTCACCGGCCTGGACGGGGTCGGGCAGGCGGCCGTCGTACCCAGGACCGACGCCCAGGGCGCCGTCCACCTGGTCGCCTATCTGGTGCCCGCGGGCGGCGCCGAGGAGCTCGACGTCGAACGGCTCATCGCCGAGGCCGCCGCCGTGCTGCCCGGCTACATGGTGCCCGCCGCCGTCGTCACGCTCGACCGGCTGCCGCTCACCGTGAACGGCAAGCTCGACCAGGACGCCCTGCCCGGCCCGGTCATCACCGCGCCCGGCGCGGGCGAACCGCCCCAGGGCCCGCGGGAGGAGGCGGTCGCGGACGCCTTCCGCGAGGTGCTCGGGCTGGCCGACGTGGGCAGGAACGACGACTTCTTCGCGCTCGGCGGCCACTCGCTGCTGGTGGTGCGGCTGGTCGGCCGGCTGCGCGAGCGGATCGGCGCGGTCTCCGTCCGGGACGTCTACGACGCGCCCACACCCGCCCGGCTGGTGGCCAGGGCGGCAGACCGGCGGGGCGGCGCCGGCGGGCTGCGTCCGCTGCTGGAGATCCGCTCCTCCGGGCAGGAGGCGCCGGTCTTCTGCTTCCACCCGGCCGGCGGGCTCGGCTGGTCCTACACCGGGCTGGTCGCCCATCTGCCGGGGGCGCACCCGATCTACGCGCTGCAGGAGCCGCTGCTGTCCGACCCGGGCGCGCCGCGGCTCACCTTCGACCAGGCCGTCGCCGGGTACCTGGAAAGGATCAGGCGGGTCGACCCGCGCGGGCCGTACCATCTGGTCGGCTGGTCCTATGGCGGGCTGGTCGCGCACCGCGTGGCCACCACGCTGCGGCGGGAGGGCCACGCGGTCGCCTCGCTGACGGTCCTCGACGCCTACATCACCGAGACCGGCGGCGGCGGGGACGGCACCGGCGCGGCGCTGCGCGCGGAGGCGATGGCCTACGTCGCCTCCTCCGCCGGGCTCGACCCCGCCACGCTCGACCTCACCGACAAGCAGGACCTCTACGCCCGGGTACGGCGCACCGAGAGCGTGCTGACCTCCTTCGACGAGGGCGCGCTCGACCGGATCGTGGAGTCCTACCTGCGCCACAGCGAGCAGATGGGACACGCCTGCTTCGAGGTGTTCGACGGCGACATGCTCTTCATCGGCGCCTCGGCCGGCGAGCGCGAGGAGGAGGCCGCGGCCAACCGGACGGCCTGGCGGCGCCAGGTGTCCGGACGGATGGTGGAGCACGCGGTGCCCGTGGACCACCACACGCTCGGGCGGGCGGCGGGCTGGGCGCTGACCGGCTCCCTCATCGCCGCCCACCTCGCGGGGGAGACGGCCGGATGAGCGTCCTGAAGAAGATCACTCTCGATCTGACGCCGCTGCGCGCCTCGCGGCCGTTCCGGCTGGTGTTCGCGGCACGGCTGGCCTCGTTGTTCGGGATCGGGCTGCTGATGGTGGCGGTCCCGGTCCAGGTGTACACGATCACCGGCTCGGCGCTGCATCTCGGCGCGGTCGCGACCACGGCGGGCGCGTGCGTGTTCGCCGGGTCGCTCGCCGGCGGCCTGCTCGCCGACCGCTACGACCGCCGCCGCGTCATCCTGGCCGCCCGCACCGCCGCCGGGATCGGGTTCGTGCTCCTGGCGGTCAACGCGCTGCTGCCCGACCCGCCGCTGTGGCCCATCTACGCGCTGGCCGCCTGGGACGGCCTGGCCGGCGGCATCAGCTCCACCACGCTCACGGCCCTGCTGCCCACCCTGGTCGGCCGCGAGCACCTGCCCGCCACCGGGGCGCTGCTCACCCTCACCGCCGACCTTTCGGCGATGATCTCACCGGCGCTCGGCGGGCTGCTGATCGCGACCTGGGGCGTGGCCGCCAACTACGCCGCCGCGGCGGCGGCGACCGTCCTGACCGCGTTCAGCATCAGCCGCCTGCCCTCCTACCCCGCGCCGGGAACCGGCCGGGAACCGCCCCTGCGCGCGATGGCGGCCGGGCTGACCTTCGCGGTGCGCCACCGCACGGTCAGGAGCGTGCTGGTCGCCGGGCTGGCCACGATGCTGCTCAGCGGCCCCGTCGTCCTGCTGCCCGCGCTGGTGAAGACCCATCTCGGCGGCGGCGAGAGCGTGCTCGGCCTGCTCTACAGCGCCCCGGCGATCGGCGCCGTGGCCGGCTCGCTCACCAGCGGCTGGATCGGCGCCGCCCGCCGCCCCGGCCTCGCGCTGCTGGCGTCCCTGCTCGTGATGGGGCTCGCCGTGCTCGCCACGGGCCTGAGTCCCGTCCCGCTCGCGGCGTTCCTCGCCCTCACCGGGTACGGCGCCGGCCGCGTCCTGACCGACATCCTCCGCTTCACCCTGCTGCAGCGGCACACGCCCGACGAGATCAGAGGCAGGGTGGCGAGCCTCTGGCAGGCGCAGGTCGTGGCGGCCGCCGCGGCCGGCTCCCTCGTCGCCGGCGTACTGGCCGAGGCGTTCAGCCCCGCGACCGCCCTGATCGTGTACGGGGCGGGGGCCGGCGTCACCGTGCTCGTCCTGGCCGCCCTGCTGCCCGCCCTGCGCGAACCCGACAGCCAACCGGCACCGACGTCCTAGTCACACCCTATGTATGGAGGTTCCATGTCCAACCCGTTCGACGATGAGAACGGCACCTTCCTCGTCCTCGTCAACGACGAGGGCCAGCACTCGCTCTGGCCCGAGTTCGCGGACGTACCGGCCGGATGGGAGGTGGTCCACGGGCCGGGGACCCACGCCGCCGCCCTCGAGTACGTCGAGCGCCACTGGACCGACATGCGGCCGCTGAGCCTGCAGCGGGCCATGGACCGTTAGGCGCCGGTGAGCACCACGACGACCCCGCGGATCGCGGGCGGCTCCCCACGGGCCGCCCGCGAACTGCTGCGATGGTGCCTGCGCGGCGAAGCGCGGGCGATCGCGGCCGCCGCCGCCCTCACCACGCTGTGGCAGCTCGCGCTCGTGTCGCTGCCGCTGTCGATCCAGCGCGCCCTCGACGAGGGGCTCGTCGCCGCGGACCGGGCGGCGCTGCTGCGGTGGAGCGGGGTGATCGCCGGCACCGGGCTGCTCGCCTGGCTCGCCCAGCACGCAGGCCAGCACCTCGACTACATGGCCGGCGCCAAGATCATCACCCGGTTGCGCCGGCGGCTCTCCGCCCACCTGCTCACCCTCGACACCCGTACGGCCGCCGCCTTCGGCCGGGGCGACCTCCAGGCGCGCAACTCCCACGACGTGGACCTGATCTGGATCTGGGTCGGCGGCACCACCGCCCTCCCGCACCTGGTCATCGGGCTCGTCACGGTCGTGGTGGCGGTGGCGTTCCTGCACCCGTTGCTGGCGCTGCTCTGCCTGGGCTGCGTGGCCGCCGTCCTCGTCACGAACGTCGTGTTCGGCCGGGTGCTCGGCGTACGCAGCGGGGCGCTGGCGGCGGCCCAGGGGCGGCGCGCCGACGTCGTGGACGAACTGGTCGGCGCGGCCCTGACCGTCAAGGGAGCCGGCGCCGAGCAGGCCCTCGTCCGCACCCATCACGACCACAGCGCCGAGGTGAGCCGGAAGGCGCTGGCCGTGATCCGGGCCGGCGCGGGCTGGTCGGCCGTGTCGTCCTTCGTGCCGCTGCTGGCCATCGCTCTGGGCGTCGCCGCTGCCGCCCCCGCCGTGGCGGCGGGCACGATGACGGTGGGCGGGCTGGCCGCGTTCGCGTCCTGGATGCTCATGCTCACCGCCACCTCGACCACGTTGTCCGTGCGCGTCTCCCAGCGGGCCCAGGCGGTCGAGGCCGCCGCGCGGATCGCCGAGGTGCTGCGCGACGGCCCCGAGCCCTTGAGGGGGAGTGCCGCTCCTCCGGAACGTCCCGGCGGCGTGATCGAGGTCGTGGACCTGTGCGTCGAGCACGAAGGGCGCACGGTGCTCGGGCCGGTCGGCTTCCGCGTGGAGCCGGGCTCTTTCGCCGTCGTCACCGGTCCGGTGGCCTCGGGCAAGTCGACGCTGCTGCGGGTGCTGGTACGCCTGCAGGAACCCCGCCAAGGCCAGGTCCGCTACCGCGGCGTGGACCTGCGCGACCTAGACCCGGCCACTCTGCGCGAGCTGGTCACCCTGGTGCCCCAGCGGCCGGTGCTCGTGTCGGGCACCGTCGCGAACAACCTGACCCTCGGCCTGGACGATCCGCCGGGTCCCGCGGAACTACGCGCCGCCTTGCGCGCCGCGGCGGTCCTGGACGAGGTCGAGGCCCTGCCGGGCGGACTGGACGCGCTGATCGGGGAGGGCGGCGCCACCCTGTCGGGCGGCCAGCGGCGCCGGGTCGCGCTGGCACAGGCGTTGCTGCGCCGTCCCGACGTCCTGCTGCTCGACGACGTCACCTCCGCCGTGGACGAGCGCACCGAGCAACGGGTGCTGGCGGGCGTGCGCGACTGGCTCGGCGCCGGCACCGTGATCGCGGTCAGCCACCGCCCCGCCGTACTGCGGCACGCCGACCAGATCATCCCGATCGGCCGGGCCCATGGGTGAGGCCGGGAAACTGCGGGAGACGCCGTCGAAACGGGGCCTCGTCCGGGCCGCGCTGCCCTATCTCCGACCGCACCTCGCCCGGATCGGGTGGGGCGCCGGGCTGAGCCTGGCGGCGTCGGCGGCGGTGGCGCTGGTGCCGGCCGCCGTCGGCGCGATCGCCACGGCCGTGCTCGACGGCGACACGGACCAGATCACGACCGTGACGCTCGTCCTCCTCGGGCTCACCCTCGTCCATCTGGCGACGCGGCAGGGCGGCGACCTGCTGCTCGGCGCCGCGGGTGAGCGGCTGGTCCGCACGCTGCGCGAGCGGGCGGCCGAACGGCTGGCCGCGGCCCCGCTGCGGTTCGTGGAGAGCCACGCGGCGGGCGAACTCGTCGGCCGGGCCACCGCGGAGATCGCCGAGCTGGCCGTGTTCGTCCGCCAGCAGGTGCCCGCCCTGCTCGCCTCCGCCGGCTACCTGCTCATCGGCGGATACGTACTGGTGAGCAGGTCGTGGCTGCTGGCCGTGGTGCTGTTCGCCGCGTTCATGCCACCGGCGCTGTACGTCCTGCACCGCTTCCGGGTCCGCTCGGCCACCGCGTGGGACGTCGAGGCGGACCGGCAGGCGAAGGTGGCGGCCACGTTCGCCGAAAGCCTGGAGGCCCGCGAGACCATCCAGCTCGCCGGTGCGGCCCGCCAGTGGGACCGCCGCTACGCCCGCGACAACGACCGGCTGCTGGACGGCATCGCCCAGACCACCCGCGCGCTCAACACCATGACCGCCATCCAGGCGTTCGAGTGCCTGGCCATCGCCGGGGTGATCCTGCTGGGCGGGGTCCTGCTCGGGGGCGGGCCGGGCGAGGTGGGCACCGTCGTGGTGTTCGTGCTGTCGTGCCGCGGCATGTTCGACTCCTTCATGGAGCTGACCCGCCTGGCCGGCGGCGTCCAGCGGACCAGGGTCGGGCTGGCCCGCGTCCTGGACCTGCTGGCCGCCACCGAGCCCCCGCCCGCCTCCGGCCCGGACCGGCCGGGAACCGGGCGCGGGCTGCACCTGGACGCGGCCTGCTACGCCTACGTCCCGGGCGAGGACGTCCTGCGCGAGATCACGCTCGCGTTCCCGCCCGGCGAGCGCGCCGTCGTGGTGGGCGCGACCGGCGCGGGCAAGTCCACGCTCGCCAAGCTCATGGCCGGCCTCTACACCCCCGACCGGGGGACGGTCCGCCACGACGGCGCCGACCTGGCCGCTCTCGACCCGGCCGAGCGGCGGCGGCGCGTCGCGCTGATCCCGCAGGACGTGCAGACCGTGCGTGGCACGATCGCCGCCAACCTCGCCCTGGGCACCGGCTCCGGCCCCGCGGACCTGGAGCGGGCGATCACGCTGCTCGGCCTGGACGGCTGGCTGCACGGCCTGCCCGCCGGGCTCGACACCGAGACCGGCGCGCGCGGCGCCCTGCTGTCGGCGGGCGAACGCCAGCTCATCGGCCTCATCCGGGCCGTGCTGCTCGGCCCCGCCGTCCTCATCCTCGACGAGGCCACCGCGGACGTCGACCCCGCCACCGCGGCCCTCATCGAGGGCGCGCTCGAACGGCAGGCGGGCGAGCGCACCCTGATCGTCATCGCCCACCGCCGCGCCACCATCGACCGCTTCTCCCGCCGCGTGGAACTGCGCGGCGGCGAAGTGGCCACACACCCCACCCCTGAGGAGACGACGTGAGCAACGACCTTTTCCCCGCCGAGGTCATCGCGACCCGCCACGTGACCCCGCTGATGATCAGGGTCACGCTCGGCCTGGACGGCTATGTCAGCAGCGGCGCGGCCGACGAGTACTTCAAGATGTTCTTCCCGGCGGAAGGACAGCGTGAGCCCGTGCTGCCCGAGGTCGTCGAGGGCCGCTGGGTGTACCCGGAGGGCGTGCCGGAGCCGGTGCTGCGCACGTACACGGTGCGCCGGTTCACCCCGGCCACCGGCGAGATGGACGTCGATTTCGTCCTGCACGAGGGCGGCGTGGCCGCGCCCTGGGCCATGAGGGCGCGTCCCGGCGACAAGGTCGGGGTGTCGGCGGCCCACGGACTCCACCGCCCGCCGCGCGAGGCGTCCTGGCAGCTCATCGTGGGTGACGCGACCGCGCTGCCCGCTATCGGCCGCATCGTGGAAGAGCTCCCCGCCGGAACCAGCGCGAAGGTGTACGCCCAGGTCGCCGGCCCGGCCGAACGCCAGGAGTTCGACACCCGGGGCCAGGCCGACATCACCTGGCTGTACCCGGGCGACGCCGGCCTGCCGGAGATCGTCCGGCGGCACGACGTGCGCGACGCCTACGTCTGGGCGGCGGGCGAGGCCGCGGCCATGCGGGCGATCCGCAAGCACCTGCGCCACGAGCGGCGGCTGCCCGCGGACAACTTCGCCACGCTCGGCTACTGGCGCCCGGCCGCCGAGGAGTGGCAGCGCCGCTTCGAGCAGGTCGCCCCCGACGTCAGGGCCAGGGTCGCAGTGACGCGGGAGCGGGGCGGCGACACCGAGCAGTGCCAGGACGAGTTCGACGCGGCCCTGGAAGCGGCGGGCCTGTGAGCCAGACCGCGGAGGACCGCTACGCCGACTTCTACGCCAGGCAGCTGTCGAGCCCGACGCTGGCGCGCATCTACCTCGACGTCTACGGCGACGACCATCCCGAGGAACTGCGCCCGTTCGGCTTCGTCACCAGGACGGACCTGGCCCGCTTCGCCGTCCTGCTGGAGCTGCGGCCGGGGATGTCCCTCGTGGACCTGGGCTGCGGCAGGGGCGGGCCGGGGATCGCGCTGGCGCGCGCGGCGGGTGCCCGGCTGCTCGGCCTGGACCCCCTGGCCGTCGCGGTGGAGGGCGCGCGCGAGCTGAGCGTGTCGCTCGGCCTGCCCGAGGCGCGCTTCGCCGTCGGCGGTTTCACCGCCACGGGCCTGGAGCCGGCGTCCTGCGACGCGGTGCTGAGCGTGGACGCGCTGTGGATGGTGTGGAACAAGCGGGCCGCGTTCGCCGAGGTGGCCCGGGTGCTGCGGCCCGGCGGCAGGTTCGTGTTCAGCACCTGGGAGCCGTCCTACCTCGATCACGGCGGGCTGCTGGCCGCGGCCGGGTTCACCGTGACGGCCAAGGAGGAGGCCGATCGATGGCTGGAGCGGCAGCTGCGGGTGTACGAGCTGGTGCGCGCGCGGGCCGCGGCGCTGGAGGCGGAGCTGGGTCCTGGGGCCTCCGTCCTGCTGGAGGAGGCCAGAGACACGCCCGCCACCCTGCCGGCCAGCCCGCGCGTGATCATGGCGGCCACGAAGGCCGGGTGAGGTCAGGGGGAGGCGGCGGGGGAGCGGCGGGCCAGCAGTGAGTCGCGGATCTCGCCGGCCCTGACCGCCACCGTGGACAGCAGCGTCGAGGTCAGGCCGTGGGTGTGCTCGGTCGCCCCCTGAAGGTAGATGCCGGCCTTGACCTGCGGGGCGAGGACGATCCTGTGGTCGCGGTGCATGCGCAGGGCGTCCTCCTCGTCGCGCAGGCAGAACTTGGCGGCCTCGCCGAGCAGCGCGGCCGGGTCGTGCGGGCGGTAGCCGGTGGCGTGCACGAGAACATCGGCGGCCAGGACCTCGCGCCGGCCGGTCGGCAGGTCCTCGACGGTCACGTCCAGGCCGCCGGCGTGCTCGCGGACGTCGTGGACCCGCGAGACGTTCAGCATGCGCAGCCGCTGCCTGCCGTGCAGCCGTTCGCGGTACATGGTCGAGGACAGCGACTGGATGAGGTCGATGTCGACGACGGAGTAGTTGGTGCCGCGGTGGTAGTCCAGGATCGAGCGTTTGACCTCGGGCGGGGCGCCGTAGAAGACGTCCACGGCCGCCGGGTCGAACACGCGGTTGGCGAACGGGCTGTCATCGGCGGGGGTGTAGCCGAACTTGCCGAACACGCCGCAGACCTCGGCCTCGGTGAACGTGCGGTGCAGCAGGTCGACCACCTCGGCGGCGCTCTGGCCGGCGCCCAGGACGAGCGCCCGGCGTACCGGCTCGCCCGATTCGAGGCGCTGCGCGATGCGGGGGAGGACCTCGCTGGTGTGCCAGACGCGGTCGGACAGGACCGTGTCCGGCGGCAGGTGCGGTTTGAGTCCCATGGCGATGGACAGGTTGCGGGCGCGCCGCCGTACCCGGCGGCCGTCCTGGGCGGTGACCACGTCGAACGCGCGTACCTCGCCGCGCTCGTGCACCGGTTCGACGGCGACGACCTCGGCGGAGTACTGGGTGAGGTGGCTCAGCCTGCCCGCCGCCCACTCGAAGTAGTCGTGGAACTCCGCCCGTAACGGGAACAGCGTCTTCTGGTTGACGAAGTCGACCAGGCGCCCCTTCTCCCGCAGGTAGTACAGGAAGCTGAAGTCGCTGCTCGGGTCGCGCATGGTGACCAGGTCCTTCGGAAAGGACACCTGCATCGTCGCGTCGTCGATGAGGATCCCCCGGTGCCAGCCGAACCGCGGCTGCCGCTCCAGGAACCTGGCGGTGAGCGGCGGCGCCGCGGTGTGTTCTTCGAGGGCTATGGCCAGTGCCAGGTTCGACGGTCCGAACCCGATGCCCAGGACGTCGAGAACGTGCATGGTCACCCGCATTCTCCTTGAGTCAGCCTCGCCCTGCCCGCCACTGGGCGGTGAGCAGAGCCACCAGATACAGCCCGCCGATCACCCCGGTCAGAATGCCCACGGGCAGCTGTACGCCGGGTATCACCCGCTGGGCGGCGAAGTCGGCGGCCACGAGCAGCAGCGCCCCCATGAACGCCGACGACATCACGCCCTCCCCGCTCGTCCGGGTGAGCCTGCGGGCCAGTTGCGGGGCGGCCAGCGCCACGAACGCGATCGGCCCGGCGGTGGCCGTCGCGGCGGCGGTCATGGCGACCGACACCAGCATCAGCCCCAGCCGGGACCGCTCGACCGCGAGCCCGAGCCCGCGCGCCTGCTCGTCGCCCAGCCCGAGCAGCCGCAACCGGCCGCTCATGGACGCCGCCGCGGGCAGCAGTACCGCCAGCAGGACGGCGAGGACGGCGGTGTTGCTCCAGGTGGAGCCGTTCAGCGAGCCGATGAGCCAGCGCTGGGCGTTGGCCGCGGTCTCGACCTCGGCCCTGGCCAGCAGGTAGCTGTTGACCGACACCAGGATGGAGGTGATGCCGATGCCCATGAGGATGAGCCGGTATCCCTGCACGCCCCGCTTGAACGACATCACGTAGACGGCCAGCGACACCACGCCGCCGCCGGCGAGCGCGCCGCCCGCCACCTGCGCGGAGTCGCCCGCGAGCAGCACGATCACCAGGATGCCGCCGGTGGCCGCCCCGGTGGTGAAGCCGATGATGTCGGGGCTGGCGAGCGCGTTCTGGGTCAGGCCCTGGAAGATCGCCCCGGCGGCGCCGAGCCCCGCCCCGATGAGCAGCGCGCACAGCACGCGCGGCAGGCGCAGGTCGGCGACGATGAAGCGGTCGCCGCCCGGCCCGTCTCCGGTGAGCGCGGCCAGGACGTCAGGGAGGGGGATCGGGTAGTCGCCCACCGCGAGGGCGACCATGCCGAGCCCGGCGGCGGCGCAGGCCAGCAGCGCGCACACGATGACCGTGCGGATGGAGACGCGGGCCGACACGCGGTCGCCGAACAGGCGTACCGTCTTGCCGGGGACGGCCGTCATGGTCTTCACAGCTTCGCCAGCCTCCTCCCGCGGACCAGCCACATCAGCACGGGCGCGCCCAGGCACGAGGTGATGATGCCGACCTCCAGTTCGCTCGGCCGGGCCAGTACGCGTCCGGCCAGGTCCGCGCCGAGCAGCAGGATGGGCGCCACGACCATGCTGTACGGGATCACCCACCGCTGGTCGGGGCCGGTCAGCAGGCGCACCATGTGCGGCACCGCCAGCCCCACGAACACGATCGGCCCGGCCGCCGCCGTCGCCCCGCCGCACAGCAGCGTGATGGCGACGGCCGTGAGCACGCGCACGTGTCCGAGCCGCAGCCCCAGCGCGCGGGCGCTGTCGTCGCCGAGCGCCAGCACGTTGAGCGAGGGCGCCAGGACCAGCGCCATCGCCAGGCCGATCAGGATGAACGGCAGCACCTGCTCGACCACCTTCATGTCCCGGCCGGCCAGAGCGCCGATGGCCCAGAACCGGTAGCGGTCGAAGGCGATCGGGTCGATCAGCAGGACGGCCTGGATGATCGAGGTCAGCACCACGCCGATGGCCGTTCCGGCCAGCGCCAGCCGTACGGGGGTGGCCCGGCCGCCGCCCGCCGAGCCGATGCCGTACACCAGCAGGGAGACGGCCAGCGCGCCCGCGAACGAGAACCACACGTACGAGGTGAGCTGGTCGAGCCCGAAGAACGCGACCGCGAACACCACGGCGGTGGCCGCGCCCGCGTTGACCCCGAGCAGGCCGGGATCGGCCAGGGGGTTGCGCGTCATGGACTGCATGAGCGCGCCCGACACGCCGAGCGCGGCGCCGGCCAGCAGCCCGACGAGCGTCCTCGGCACGCGCATCGAGGTGACGATGAGCGCCGAGTAGGAGTCGTCGGGCGACAGCAGGGCCGAGATCACCGTGGCGGGCGACATCTGCAACGAGCCCAGTCCCACGCTGAGCAGGCACACGAGGAACAGCACCCCGCAGGCCACCACCAAGGCGGCGCCGCGCAGCGCAGCACGGCCCCGGTGGCCGTCGCTCACGCGTTTCCGGCCTTTTCCAGGGCCGGTTTCATGGCGTCGAGGAGGTAGGGGATGTTGCGCACGGTGGGGGTGCGCATCGCGCCGATCTTCTCGGCGTCCAGGACCAGGTACGTGCCGTCGCGCACGGTGGGGATCTTCTTGAACAGCTCCGACTTCTCGAACGCGGTCATCTCCTCGTCACTGAAGCCGCCGATGAACATGAGGTCGCCGTCGAGCGCGCCGAGTTGTTCGTAGCTGAGGAAGCCGGTCTCGCCGCCCTTGGCCTCCAGCGCCGTCAGCCCCGGGGCGGGGCCGAGTCCCATGGTCTGGAAGAAGCGGACGAGGTGGTCGTTGGCCTTGGCGCCGGCCTGGACGGTGCCGGGCTGGCGCAGCACGACGTACTGCACGGTCTTGCCCTTGATCCCCGGGTACGTGGTGGCGACCCCGGACAGCGACGCCTCGGCCTTGGTCACGGCGGCCTGGGCCTCGGCGCTCTTGCCCAGGACCTTGCCGACGGTGAGCAGGATCTCCTGCCAGGTGCCGTCCTGGTTGTCGGCGCCGATGATGCCGATGGTGGGCGCGATCTTGCTGAGCGCGGCGTACAGGCCCTTGTTGGAGGTGACCTGGTACGAGCCGAAGATCACGTCGGGGCGCAGCTTGGCGATCTCCTCGACGGAGATGTCGGCCACGGTGTTGATCGGCGTGGTCGTGGACTCCTTGAGCAGGTCGGCGTTCCACGGGGCGAAGACCGGCTGGGTGGCGCTCCACCGGTTGGCCGCGACCGGGACCACACCGAGGGCCAGGGTGGCGTCGACCCAGCCGGTGCTGAGCGCGACGACGCGGGCGGGGGCCTTTTCGATGCGGCTCTCCCCGGCCGCGTGCTTGATCGTGACGGGGAAGGCGCCCGCCTGCTGAGGCGCGGGCGGCGCCGAGGTGGGCGCGGCGCTCCGTACGTTGCTGCCGCACGCCGCCAGCAGGACCAGGACCAGGCCTAACGCGGCGGCCCTCAGGGTTGCCGAGGTTCGGGGTGGGGCTTCATGCCGTGCCAAAGGACGGCTCCTTTCGACGTCATCCGACGTGGTGCACGACAAGTATGATCCCTGAAGTTAGGTTAGGCTAGCCTAACTAAAATATTCCCCGAGAACGCCTCAGGCGGTGAGGATCGCCGCCCAGGTGACGACCAGCAGCAGCACGCCGAGGCCGAAGTCGAGCACCATGCAGAACTCGGTCAGCGAGCGGGTGACGACCTTGTCGCGGCGGTGGTGAATCACGTCCCAGACGCCGTGACCGATGGCCGCCAGCGCCGCCAGGTGGACGGCGAGGACCGGGCCGGCCGTCATCGCGGTCAGCGCGATCGCGGAGTAGCCGGCGAAGGCGGCCGCCTGGATGCCGAGTTCACGCCGGTCGATCCGGTCGCCGCGCAGCAGGCCGTACACCAGGAAGATCGCGGCGGCGGCGAGGAGCAGCACGATCGCGTCCAGCGCGGTGGCCATGCCGATGCTCACCAGGACCGAGGCGAGGACGGCGACGATCCAGCCGGCGCGGCGTGAGCCGAGCGCCGCGGCGCCGAGGTAGCAGAGGGCGGCCAGGATGATGATCATGGCGGCGACGTGCGCGTCGGGGCCGGTGAGGGCGAGGACGACCAGGCCGACCATCGTCGGCCACCGGGCCAGGAGGGCGTCGCGGTAATGGGTGAGAGTTCGCATGGGTGACAGCGTGCGGGCATTTCCGAACAACGCACCCATGCGGATTGTCATCAGATCTTGTGCGCTTCGCGGGATCTGAGGGCCGACCACAGCTTCGCCGTACTGCTCCGCCGCCCCCAGGCGATCACCAGGGACAGGGCGAGCAGGACGAGCGGCAGGAACGCGCCGCCGCCCATCACGAGCACCTGGGTCAGCGTCGCGCCGACCATGAGCGCCGCGAACGCCAGCGCGGCGAGCCCGGCCAGCGGCGGCACCAGCAAGCCGATGACGCCCGCGACCTCCAGCGCGCCGACCAGATAGCGCAGCCAGTCACCCGCGCCGATCGCGTCGAACGTGCTCGCGGCCGGCTCCGCGTCCGCGAACTTGCCCAGCGCCGCCAGCAGGAACGCCGCCGCCGTGACGACCTGAAGGATCCACAGCCCGATGGTACGTAGCGAGGTTGTCATGATCCCGACGCTAGGTTCCCGGCCCGGGATTCAGAATGCAGGTAACGCCCAAGCGAGGGTGTACCTGCCTGCACTGTCTATAGAGTCGGAACATGCTCCACGCGCTCTACGCCCGCAGGCTCCGTGCCCAGGTCACCCGCGTTCCCCGGCACGTCGGCCTGGTCATGGACGGCAACCGGCGCTGGGCCCGCGAGGAGGGCTTCGCCAACCCGAGCGTCGGCCACCGCTACGGCGTCGAGCACATCCAGACCGTCGCCGGCTGGTGCGCCGAACTCGGCATCAAGGAAGTCACGATCTACGTGGCCTCCTCCGACAACGTGCGCAAACGCGCCTCCGAGCAGGTCACGTTCTACATGGAACTGATCGAGAAGGTCATCGCGGGCAGCCTGGTCGCCTCCTCGCCCCTGTGGCGGCTGCACGTGGCGGGCCGCCTCGACGAACTGCCCGACTCGACCGCGCACGCGCTCAAGCTCGCCATGGAAGCCACAGCGGGCCGCGAGCACGGCCACGAACTCACGCTCGCCATCGGCTACGACGGCCGGCAGGAGGTCGTGGACGCGGTCCGCGCCCTCCTGGAGACCGACGGCGCCGACCTGTCCGAGCTGGCCCGGACGCTGACGGCCGACGACATCGCCGCCCACCTCTACACCAGCGGCCGCAGCGACCCGGACTTCATCATCCGCACCAGCGGTGAGCAGCGCCTGTCCGGCTTCCTGATGTGGCAGGCCGCCCACGCCAAGCTGCACTTCTGCGACGTCAACTGGCCCGGCTTCCGCCACATCGACTTCCTGCGGGCCCTGCGTACCTTCGCCCGCGACACCCGGAGCTGACCGCTCAGTCCGGAAGGTCGCCGAAGCCGTACTCCTCCGCCAGGTCCGCCACACGGACGGTGCGCCCGGCGTGCCGGGCGACTCCGGCGTCGGCCAGCAGCGCCCGCACCGCCCGGCCGGGGAACTCGATCGAGTCGCCGCCCGGCGGCATCCGGTCGCCGAAGGCGGCCATGATCGCCTCCGTCCGCGTGAAGCCGGGCGACAGGGCCAGCGCGGTGACGCCGTGCGGGCGCAGGTCGTGGGCGAGCGTACGGGCGAGGCGGCTCACGCCGGTCATGGCCAGGTCGTAGAAGACGTGACCGGCGATGACCTCCGCCTCGGGGTCGGCGTAGCCGGTCATGACCAGCAGGCCGCGCCGTTCGATCAGCAGGGGAGCGGCGTGCCAGGCCGCGACCAGGTGGCTGCGGACGCCGATCTCCATCATGTTCCGCCAGTGCTGTAACGGCAGCGTCCAGAACGGCCCGCCGGCGAACGGCAGCGCGTTGCCGGCGCACGCGTTGGCGACCAGGAGATCGAGCCCGCCCCGCTCGGCGCGGACCCGCTCGAACAGCGCCGCCACGGCGTCGTCGTCGGCGTGGTCCACGACGACGGGGACGCCGTGGCCGCCCCGGTCGTTCACCTGGCCGGCGGTGTCCTCAACGGTGCCGGGCAGGTCGGAGTGGCGGTGGGCGCGGGATTTGCGGTCGGTGACGTAGACGGTGGCGCCGGCTTCGCCCAGCACCAGCGCGATCCCGCGGCCGACACCCCGAGCCGCCCCGGTCACTACGGCCACGAGTTCGGCGGACATGAGGGCCTCCTTCGGCGAGTGTCCTGACTCCTACCCGCCTTCCGCCTGGCCGGGCAGGGTCACGCTCAACCGCTTGCCGGGGTAGCGCTCCAGCAGGCGGGCCCGGCCGCTGCGCACGTCGACCGCGTAGGTGAGCAGGCCCGTGCTGCCCGAATAGCTGAGGTCGATCTCCCCGGAGCTGCGCCAAGGGCCGGTCGCGGTCACGGCGCCGCGGTCGTCGGGCAGGCCGCGGACGGGCACCGTACGCAGGGTTCTGCCGGTCTTGGCGTCCAGCAGGGTCAGCTTGTTGCGGAGATGGTCCTTGTGCCGGACCGCGGCGACCGTGCGGCCGTCGGGGGCGGGCTCGCTGAACATGATGAACACGCCGTCGAACCGCACCGGCTTGCCCCCGCCGGTCACCGGCATGAGCCACAGGTCGGTCTTGAGGTAGCGCACCAGCGACACCACGCCGTCCTTGACGCTGACCGGCTCGAACTTCCCCGGCACCGACACAGTCGCGCCGGTACGCACGTCGATGACCATCCCCGGCTCCTTGCTGCCTTCCCGCGGGTCGAAAGCCAGGTAGCGGCCGTCGTCGGAGACGAGGAGCAGGGAGCCGACGCCGACGCGGTCCTCGCCCAGCCGCAACCGCGACACCGTCCGGGTGCCGCGCTCCAGGTCGTGGACCACGTGCGCCCCCTCCTGGGGGTCGTAGTAGGCGAGCGTGCCGCCGTCACGGCTGATCGCCACCGGCGCGGCGAGCCCCCCGTGGAGGTACGCGGGGGCGTGCGGCAGCCGGTAGGTCCTGCCCGAGCGGGTGACGACCCGCCACTCCGACGCGGAGCAGTCGTGCTCGGGCTTGACGCGGCAGGGTGTACGGAAGGCGTAGCCGAGCGGGCCCACCGCGGTGGCGGGCAGGTCGGGCGCCTTCACGCCCTCGGCCGCGACCGGGCTCACGGTGCTCTGCCACGGCAGCGTCACCACGGCTCCGGCGACGGCCAGCACCGTGGCGGTGGCCAGGGCGGCGACCACCCGGCCGGTACGCCGCCTGCGCAGGTGGCCCGCGATGGCCGCCTCCGCCAGATCCACGCGTGGGGCCTGCTCGGCCAGATCGCCGAGCGCGTCACGCAGCCTCGTCATCGGGCCACCTCCTCGATCACATGTTCCGACAGCAGACCGGCCAGCTCCGGCGCCTGCGCGCGCAGGCGCGAGAGCGCGTGGTGGGTCTGGCTCTTGACGGTTCCCAGCGAGCAGCCCAGCACCTGGGCGGTCTGCGCTTCCGTGAGGTCCTCCCAGAACCGCAGCACGAGTACGGCCCGCTGCTTGGGAGTCAGCCTGGCCAGCGCCTGGCGCAGCACGATGCGGTCCAGCGCCGCCTCGTCATAGCGCCGCCCGTGCTCGGGCAGGCTGGCGCTGGGCGACTCGGGGCGGGACCGCCGCCGCCAGGAAATGTACTGGTTGACCAGCGCTTTGCGCGTATAGGCCTCGGGGTTGCCGTCGCGGGCCAGGCGGGCCCAATGGCCGACCACCTTGACCAGGACGCTCTGCAGCAGATCCTCGGCAAGGTGGGCGTCCCCCGTGAGCAGGTACGCGGTCCGCATGAGCGCCTGCTGGCGGGCCAGCACGAACTCGCGGAAGCCGGCGTGTGGTTCCAAGATTCGTTCTCCTCTCACCCCAGTCAAACGCCACGTACGGGGCGAAAGGTTGGAACCCTTATCTGATCAGTCCGGCCGTGACCTACAGCGGCCCGCGTGACCACGGCCCGCGGATGGCGAACGTACGCCCGGGAGGGTCGAGTGCGGCAGTGTGGCCGAGACAGTTGACGAACAGCACCGAGCCGTCAGGGCTGAAGCAGGCTCCGGCGAACTCGCTGTCGTTGTCGATGTTCACGGCGAACTCGAACGGCTGCCCGCCCCGTGGATCCAGGCCGATCAGCCGGTTGACGTTGTCCAGGCCCGGTGCCAGCGGGTGCGGGTCGGCGTCGGCGGAGGAGGCGTCGTCCTCGCACAGGACGATGCCGCCGCGCGGGGTGAAGGTGAGGTTGTCGGGGGAGTCGAGTTCTTTGCGTCCCGGCGATTCGTAGACGAGCACCAGCGTGTCGGAACGGCGATGGCGGCCGGGGACGAGCTGCCAGACCTGGCCGTACCCCTCGCGGTAGCCGTCGGCGTTGGGGGCGTCGCCGTTCTTCGCGTCGCCGCCGCTGGTGGAGCTGAAGAAGATGGCGCCGTCGCCGTACCAGCAGCCTTCGAGCCGGTTGAACTTCGCGCCTCCCTTGGCCAGCCCTTGCTGGGTGCAGGTCGGGGCGCCGTTCTCGAGATCCGGGTCAGGGTCGTCGATTCTGACCCACTCCACCGGCAGGCGGCTGCCCATCGTCTGGCCCTCGCGGCAGTCGTACTCGCCGGCGCCCTTGACCTTGAGCATCTCCAGCACGCCGCCCGCGGCCAGATCGCGCGGGTTGCCGGGCCGGAAGCGGTAGAAGCCGTTGGGCTTGCCGGAGTCGTCCTCGGTCTCGTAGACGTAGCCGGTCCGCGGGTCGACCGCGATGGCTTCGTGGGAGAAACGGCCCATCGCGGTGAGCGGCATCGACGGAGCGGGTTCGCCCGGCCTGGGCCCGTTCAGCGGCACCTCGAAGATGTAGCCGTGCTTGCGCTGCCAGCCCCGGTCCAGGCCGGAGGTGGTCTCTTCGCAGGTCAGCCAGCCGCGGTTGTGAAGCATCCGGCCGCCGGCGCAGTTGACGATCGAACCGTTGAAGCTGACGAAGTGCTCCAGCGTCTCGCCGCTGCGCAGATCCACCTCAAGCGTGGTGGTGCCGCCGACGCCGAGCTCGTCGTAACGCCGGGATCCGGGCACGTGCACCCGGCCCGTCGGTGATCCCGGAGTCGTGCGGACCTCGTGGTTGCGGATCAGCCGGACGGTGTGGCGTCGCCTGCCGGGGAAAGCGGCCATGCCATCGTGGGCGATCGGGGTCGCGACCCCGTCGGTCATAGGGGTTCCGGTCTGACCGAGCACGATGTAGGAGAATCCCGAGGGCAGGGCGAGCAGCTCTTCGCCGGTGTTCTTGGAAGGGGTACGGCGCAGCGGGCCATACCCCGCCTTACCCGGGTCGGCGGCGGGTCGTCCGGCGTCGGCCCAGGACGCGTGGGCTGCCAAGGTCTCGATGGCGACACCGCCGGCCAGGACGCCACCGGCGGTGGCGAGGCCGCGGCCCAGGAAGGATCGTCGATCAAGCGCGGTCATGTGTGCCTCTCCTTGTGTGAACACACGATGAACAACTGCTTTTGCAGCGTAAACGCGCTGATCATCCCTGAGAGGGCCTATTTGTCAGTCGGTGAGCACGTGAATCACCTTCTCGATCAGGAGGCGCGTGTCAGCCGCGTTCGTGGTCAGTGCCTTTTCGATCACGTCGCCGCCCAGGCCGGATCCCGGCCGATGACGCCGAGCAGGCGGTCGAAGGCGGGGGCGTCGTCCGGCACCGCCACCGGCGGTCCGAACGCGCCGCGCTGCCTGCCCATCTCCACCATCCGGCCGGTGAAGCCGACGGCCACCGTCACGGTCTCCGGGTCCGGCTCGTACGGCTGCGCGGTGGCCTTGGCCAGGTCCCAGCCGTGGACGATCATGTCCACGAGGAACATGTGGCCCAGCACCGTCATCGGCAGGCCCATGGCGGCGCTGTCCCCCTCCCACGCCCCGGGCCGCGACCAGACGGCCAGCGCGCGCTCGGCCCGCTCGGGGAAGTCGCCGGCGTAGGGGCCCTGCTCGACGTACGGTCCCTTGGCGCCCAGCGACTCGAACAGCTCGGCGACCCACTCCAGGTGGGCGATCAGGGCTTCGACGTCGAACTTCGCGCAGGGCGTGGGTGCGGCGAACTGCTCCTGCCGTACGCCGCGCACCACGCCGGCGGTACGTTCGGCGGCACGTGTCATCAGCGGCATCATGTGGTCCATGGCAGCGATGATTCCCCGTCCGTCACAGGCGCGGCTTGTAGAAACGCGACAGCGTGGCTGGGTGGACCCTTATGCCGGGCTCGCGGCCTTCGACTTCACCCGGCAGGCGCCGGCGCCCGGCCTCGCGGCGTTCGTGGACCACTTCTGGGTCGTCACCTGGAAGGAGCTGGCCGAGCCGTACGTGCAGCGCATCGTCTCCCATCCCACCGTGAACCTGAACATCGCCCCGGACCACCGCCGGATAGCGGGAGTGATCAAGGGCGGTTTCTCCTACACGATGCGCGGAAGCGGGCGCGTGCTCGGCGTCCGCTTCCGCCCCGGCGGCTTCCGCACGTTCCTCGGCGGCCCCGTCTCCGAGCTGACCGGCCGTTTCGTGGAGATCAGCGACATGTACGGCGAGGCGGGCGCGGCACTGGCCGAGCGGGTCCTGGCCGAACCCGAGGCGCGGGCGGCGATCGCGCGGGTCGAGACGTTCCTGCTGGGTCTGGACCCGCGCGAGGATCCGCTGGCGGAGGAGGCGGCGGCGCTGGTGGCTCTGGCGGAGGCCGAGGTGCCCATGGTCAGGGTGGAGCAGCTGGCCGCCCGATCGGGCCGGTCGATGCGCTCGTTGCAGCGGCTGTTCCGGGACTATGTGGGGATCGGCCCGAAGTGGGTGATCCGCCGGTTCCGGCTGCACGAGGCGGCGGAGCGCATCTACCAGGGCCTCGACCTGGCAACGCTGGCGGCCGAGCTCGGCTACACCGACCAGGCCCACCTGACCCGCGACTTCACGGCGGCGGTCGGTATGACCCCGGCGGCTTACGCGCGTCGCAGATCTTGATCTACAAAGTAAAGGCGGTCGGTTGGTTGAAACCTACTTTCCGATTCGACAGCCAAGCCTCAACGGATAGAGCGGGGTGACCTCCAGGCGCGGTTCGGGGACGAGAGAGACCGCGCCTCGTCTCGTGAGGGTCAGGAGTCGGTGAGGCGGTCGGCGAGGGCGAGGATGCGGCGGGCCCTGGCGAGGACGGGGGCGTCGACGAAGCGGCCGTCGGGCAGGGCGAAGGCGGCCTGGCCGGTTTCTGTGGCGGCTTGCACGATTTCGGCGGCGCGGGCGGTTTCCTCGGGGGTGGGGCGGAAGGCTCGGCGGATCGCGGGGATTTGGCGGGGGTGGATGGCGGTGCGGCCGAACATGCCGAGGGCGCGGCCGGCCGTACAGGAGGCGATGAGGCCCTGTTCGTCGTGGACGTCGGGGTAGACCGACATCGGGACGGGGGGCAGGCCCGCGGCGGCGGCGGCGAGGACGACCTGGAGGCGCAGGTGGTCGAGGGCGGCCGGCGAGGTGAGGGAGAGTTCGGCGGTCAGGTCCTGCTCGCCGAGTGCGACTGAGGTGATGCGGGGGTGGGCGGCGATGGCGGCGGCGTTGAGGATGCCGGCGGCGGATTCGAGCAGGGCGCAGGCGGGGACGTCGAGGGTGTCCAGGGGTGTGGTGGATTCGACTTTGGGCAGGCGGACGGCGGTGAGGCCGGGTGCGCCGGTGAGGGCGGCGAGGTCGTCGCGGCCGCGCTGGGTGGTGAGGTCGTTGATGCGGACCTGGATGGGGATGCCGGGGTTGGTGTGGAGGTAGTCGAGGGCGTTGGCGCGGGCCTGGTCTTTGTGGTGGGGGGCGACGGCGTCTTCGAGGTCGATGATGATCTCGTCGGCGCCGGAGGTGGCGGCTTTGGCGAAGCGTTCGGGGCGGTCTCCGGGGACGTAGAGCCAGGTGACGGTCATGCGATGACTCCGGCTTCGCGCAGGGTGGTGATCTGTTCCGGGGTGTAGTGGAGTTCGGTGAGGATGGTGTCGGTGTCGTGGCCGAGGGGGCGGCCGGGCCAGCGGATTTCGCCGGGGGTTTCGGACATGCGGAACATGACGTTCTGCATGGTGACGGTGCCGAGTTCGGGGTCGGGCAGGTCGACGAAGGTGTTGAGGGCGGCGTATTGCGGGTCTTCGGCGATGTCGGAGATTTCGTAGATGGGGGCGATGGCGGCCTGGGCGGTTTCGAAGGCGGCGATGACCTCGTGGGCGTCGCGGGCGGCGATCCAGGTGGCGACGGCTTCGTCGAGTTCTTCGACGTGCTGGACGCGGCCGGCTCCGCTGGCGAACCAGGGTTGGGCGACGAGGTCGGGGCGGCCGACGAGGGTGACGACGCGTTCGGCGACGGGTTGGGCGCTGGTGGAGATGGCGAGCCAGCGGCCGTCGCGGGTGCGGTAGGTGTTGCGGGGTGCGTTGCTGCTGGAGCGGTTGCCGGTGCGGCGGGGTGTCACGCCGAGGGCTTTGTAGGCGCTCATCTGGGGGCCGAGGAGGCCGAGGATGGGTTCGATGATCGCCATGTCGATGATCTGTCCGTGGCCGGTGCGTTCGCGGTTGTGGAGGGCGACCATGATGGCGTAGGACATGGCGAGGCCGGCGATGCCGTCGGCGAGGGCGAGTGGCGGGAGTGTGGGTGGGCCGTCGGGCTGGCCGGTCATGGCGGCGAAGCCGCTCATGGCTTCGGCGAGGGTGCCGAAGCCGGGTTGGTGGGACATGGGGCCGAACTGTCCGAATCCGGTCATGCGGGCGATGATGAGCCGGGGGTTGGCGGTCAGCAGGTGTTGTGGGTCGAGTTCCCAGCGTTCGAGGGTGCCGGGGCGGAAGTTCTCGATGAGGACGTCGGCGTTGTGGGCCAGTTGCCGGATGATCTCCTGGCCTTCTGGGCGGGACAGGTCGATGGCGGCGTTGCGTTTGTTGCGTGACAGGGTTTTCCACCACAGGCCGACGCCGTCGACGGCGGCGCCGTGGCCGCGGGAGGGGTCGCCGCGCCGTGGGTGTTCGATTTTGATGACGTCGGCGCCGAAGTCGCCGAGCATCATGGCGGCGGAGGGTCCGGCGAACAGGGTCGCCATATCGATCACCCGAAGGTCGGGCAGGCTTGTCATGATGATGTAACTTATAAGAAATAAGTCATACGTCAACCCGCGCGACTCCGAAATACGGAACAATCACGGACATGCCGCCTACGCCGCCGATGAGTAAGGCTGATTACGTCTACAGCGTCCTGCTGGACGACATCCGCAGCGCGCGTATTCCGGGGGGCACCGCGCTGCGTGCCGCCGCGGTGGCCGAGCGCCTGGGTGTCTCGGTCACTCCCGTGCGCGAGGCGCTGCGCCGTCTGGAGAAGGACCGGCTGATCAGCTACGAGCCGCACCACGGCGCGACCGTCATCGACATGGGGGCGGACGCGCTGGAGGAGTTCTACGGGGTGCGCGCGGTGGTGGAGGGGCTGGGTGCGCGGCTGGCCGCCGCGCGGATCACTCCTGAGCATCTGGCGGGGTTGCACGCGTTGCACGCCGAGATGGTCGCTGATCTGGCCGCCGGTGCGCTGGCCGGGCTGGGGGAGAAGTCGCGGGCGTTTCATCTGTCGATCGCCGATATCGGGGGGCCGGCGTTTCTGGGGCAGCATGCCCGTGCGATTCGTAACAGTGTGCCGGTTCCGGCGGCGGCGTCGTTGTGGCTGGACCCGGTGCAGGCTCGGGGCAACCTTGACGCGCACGAGCACATTCTGGCGGCGTTGCGGGCGGCGGACGGCGACCTGGCCGAGAAGATCATGATCGATCATGTACGGCAGGCGGGCGTGTCCCGGGCATCGTGACCGGGGCGTGGGCCGGGGTGTCGTGAACCGGGGCATCGTGACCGGGGTTGGCGGCGTCCGACCGTGGGCTGATGTCGTTCAGACCGTGGGTTGATGTGGCCGGGCGGTGCTCGCCGCGACCCTCGACGCATGCTTCTACACACCCTGTTGTCCCTCGGCCTGCTCGGTCTGTCCTTCACCGGAATCTCGGCCCTGGGCCCGGCCACGGGCTCGGCCACCGCCACCGCCACGGCGTCGGTACCGGATTCGGCCGGGGTTGGGCCGTCGTCCGGTCCGGCCTGGAAGCCGTGTGGTCCGGGCGGCCTCGAATGCGCCCAGGTCAAAGTGCACGTCGACTACTCCAAACCCGGCGGCCGGAAGCTCACGCTGAGCGTCGCCCGCCTACGATCCACCGGCCCGGCGGCGTCCAAGGGGGTCGTGCTGGTCAACTTCGGTGGTCCGGGTCTGCAGGGGGTGACCGCCTGGCGTGACCATGCGGATTACTGGGCGAAGCCGTTCGACGGCCTGAGACGCGAGATGGACGTCGTGACCTGGGACACGCGGGGCTATCCCAACGGTCTGAGCCGGCCCGAGCTGGGGTGCGCGTGGCAGGACAGCCGCATGCCGGTCCCGCCGTTCCCCCGAAACCAGGCGGAGATGGACCGTCTGGCCTCTGACAACAAGGCTCGGGCCAGAGCCTGCCGTACGCACGACCCGGAGCTGTTCGACAACATGAGCTCGGCCGTCCACGCGCGCGACATGGAAGCCATCCGCCGGGCGCTCGGCGCGCCCAAGATCAACCTCTACATGGGCTCCTACGGCACCTGGTACGGCCAGTCCTATGCCAGGCAGTTCCCGCAACGGGTGCGCACCATGGTGCTCGACGGCGGCGGCAACCACGCCGACCCCTTCCTGCGCGAGCAACTCGCCCTCGCCCGCGACCTGGAACTGCGCATGCGCCGGTTCACAGCCTGGTGCGCCACCGACACCTCCTGTGCCCTGACCGGCCGTGACGTGCCCCGCCTGTGGCGCCAGCTCCTGCGCAAGGCGGCCAAGACCCCCATTCCGGCCCCCGCCGTGAAGGCCGCTTACACCCGCGAGCACCTCGAAGGCCTCCTGGCCGGACAGCTGATCCGGGCGGGTGCCGCCGACTGGCCCAAGCTCGCCAAGGCTATCGACCAGGCGACCCGGGGCGACGCCTCCGCCCTGGCGCCGGGAGGGAGGATCCCCTACCCGTCGACCAGCAAGTTCGCGGTCACCGAGTGCGGCGACGCCCCTGGGCTCTCCGACTACCGCGACCTGTCCGCCATGGTGAAGCGCCTGCGCAAGGAGTCCCCGAACTTCGGCCCCGGCGGCACGTCGCTGCCGTTCCTGCTGGGCTGTGTGGGCGCGGCCATCCCATCGGTGAACCCACCCGCGCCGTTGCCGTCCGGCGTGCCGCCGCTGCTGGCCATGGGCACGTGGGCTGACGCGCCGGCCACGTTCAGAAGCGTGGCTTCGGTCCCCGGCAGCTCCACAGTCCTGCAACCCGACACCGGCCACGAGATCTACGTCACCGGCTCGGCCTGCGCCCGCCAGCACGCCGACACCTACTTCACCACCGGAACCCTTCCCCCACCCAACACCACCTGCACCCCTTAACCCGCACACCCTGGCGGCTCGTCGGGGTCCGCCACGATGCGGGGCGCCGGCACCAGGAGCACCTGCCGCCTCCGGAACACACCTCGTCTCTACGCCACGGAGCGGGACAAGGCACACGCCTCCGGAGACATGCCACGTCGGTGCGCGGCGGTTGCGGGACATGCCGTGTGCGGGAAGGGCGTTTGCCTCTGGGGCACAGATCGGCGGGCGGCGGGCGTTGGGGTGGTGCGCTGTGTCATGGCGCGCAGTCGTGCCTCGGCGACGCGGGTCGGCCCCGTGGCGTGCGCTGCCCTGCGTATGCCTCCCTGTGTTGCGTGTCCCGACCCGCGTGCCCCAACCCGCTTCCCGGCCGGCGTGTCCCGACCCGCGTGTCTCGATCCGCGTGCCCCGACCTGCTTCCCGAACCGCGTGCCCCAACTTGCTTCCCGGCTGGCGTGTCCCGGCCAGCGTGCCCCGGAACTGCTTCCCGGTCCGTGTGTCCCGGTCCGCGTGTGTCGGGCTGGTGGCTTGTTGTGTCGGGGTGCGGTGCGTCCTGGGGCGGGTTGCCGGTGGTGACTGCGGGTGCTGGGCTGCCGGGTGGCTGGGGTTCTGGGTGGCCGGGGGTTCTGGTGGGTTGGGGGAGGGGGTTATGTGTTGGTGAGGATGAGGTCGAGGGCGGAGCGGACGGTGGAGGCGGGGGTGCCGTCGGCTACTTCGAGGAGGGCGGCGCGCCAGGCGGCGGTGAGGATGGGGGCGGCGCTGGTCAGGTGGGTCTGCAGGAGGTCGCGTAGGAGTTCGGTGATGGGGTCTTTTCGTGGTTCGGGGGGTTGTTCGGCCAGGATGCGGCAGGTGCCGAAGTGGACGGCGGTGTCGAAGGCGACCAGCAGGGCCGCGCGGATGGGGGTGGGGGAGGCGGCGGCTGCTCCGTGCATGCGGTCGATGACGCGTTGTTCGAAGTCGTCGCGGATGACGCCGTAGAGGCCGAGTTTGGAGCCGAAGTGGTGGTAGAGGGCGCCGGTGGTGACGCTTGCTTTGGCGGCCAGGTCGGTGACGTTGACGGCGTCGTAGCCGTCGCGTTCGAAGCGGTGGAGTCCGGCTTCGATGAGCCGTGCCTTCGCCGAGCCGGGTACGGGAATGGATGCGCGCACCACACCATCGTAATTGATTGACGCGATCACGTAAGCGGATTATGTTCAGGCGTATGAAGCTTATCTTCCTCTATCAGCCGGTGACCGATCTGCAGGAGTCGTTGGCGTTCTACCGCGACGTGCTGGGGCTCGATGAGTCGTGGCGGGAGGGCGAGACGACCGTGGCGTTCCACCTGCCCGGGACCGAGGTCGAGCTGATGCTCGACGTCCCGCCCGGCGAGGGCCCGGAGTGGGGGAGGGGCGGCGGCTTCATGGTCGACAGCGTCGACGACTACATCGCCGCCCATCCCGGGCTGAAGTGGGTGGGTGAGGTCCTGGAGTTGCCCGACGGCAAGAGCGCGGCGTTCCTCGACCCCTCGGGTAACCCCATCCACCTGTTCGACCAGAGCACGGCGGGACCGCGGTAGGTCCTATGCCTTCGGTTCCTGCTGGATGCGTACCAGGTTGCCCGACGGGTCGCGCAGGGCGCAGTCGCGTGGGCCCCAGGGCTGTTCGATGGGCTCCTGCAGGATCTCGGCGCCGGAGGCGCGGGCGTTCTCGAAGGTCTTGTCGAGGTCGTCGGTGCGCAGGACGATCATGGGCATGACGCCCTTGGTGAGGAGTTCCTGGATGGCGTCGCCGTCGGCCTGGGAGCGGCCCGCGTGGGGTTCCGACAGCACGATCTCGGTGCCGGCCTGGGACGGGGTGCCGAGGGTGACCCAGCGAAATCCGCCGGAGGCGACGTCGTTGCGTACCTCGAAGGCGAGGGCGTCGCGGTAGAAGGCGAGCGCTTCGTCGACGTCGTTGACGGTGACGTGGCAGTACTGAAGTGCGATGCTCATGCCGCCCACGTTAGGCGGCGGCCTCGCGTTTGGCTTCTTCGATCCTGCTCGGCGCGTCGCGGGTGGGGCGGGTGCGCAGCCGCGCCACGCACGGGGGCATCGCGGCCACGGCACTGTGCTCGCGGGCGCGGTAGGCGCTCGGTGTCTCTCCGAGCAGTTCGGTGAAGCGGGAGCTGAAGGAGCCGAGTGAGGTACAGCCGACGGCCATGCACGCGTCGGTCACGCTGACGCCCGCGCGCAGCATGGCCATGGCCCGCTCGATGCGGCGGGTCATGAGGTAGCTGTAGGGCGTCTCGCCGTAGGCGGCCCGGAACTGGCGGGAGAAATGGGCCGGTGACATGAGCGCGTGGCGTGCCATGGTGGGCACGTCGAGGGGGCGCGCGTATTCGCGGTCGATCAGATCCCGCGCCCGCCGCAGGTGCGCGAGGTTGGCCAGGTCTTGCGGGGTCATGCGGGCAGCGTAGCACCGGCGGCTGACATCGGGCCCCTGACCTGCGCTCGGGCCGCGTCCGGGCCGGGGGCTGTGCGGCGGGCGGCCGCGCCGGTAGTCTCATCGCGTCCTCCCGCCCCCGACTCGCGTCCCCCCGACTCGTGTTCCCGACTCGTGTTCCCGAGCCGTGCCGGCCTGACGGTGAACCCCCATGACGCTGCCCCGCCTGCTTCCCTCCGCTTATCGGCCGGTGCTGGCCAACCGGGTGTTCCGGCGGCTGATCGGCGGTTTCGCCGTGTCCTATCTCGGGGACGGGATGAGTTTCGTCGCGGTGGCGTGGCTGGCGATGGAGCTGGCGCCGCCGGCCAGCGCGGGGTTGTGGATCGGTGGGGCGGTGGCGGCGTACACGCTGCCGGGGGTGGTGGGGGCGCTGGTGCTCGGGCGGTGGTTGCGCCGGGTGCCGGCGCGGCGGCTGCTGCTGGCCGACAACGTGGTGCGCGGCGTGTTTCTCGGCGTGGTGCCGCTCGCGTGGCTGGCGGGTGTGCTCACGCCGTGGTTGTACGTGGTGCTGCTGGCCGTGTCGTCGTTGCTGCACGCGTGGGGCAACGCGGGCAAGTACACGCTGCTGGCGGAGTTGCTGCCGCGGGAGCAGCGGCTGGCGGGCAACACGGTGGTCAGCACGCTCAGTTTCGCCGCCACGATCGCGGGGCCGGCGATCGCCGGGGTGCTGGTGACGTATGTGAGTTCCGCGCTGGTGCTGGGTCTGGACGCGCTGACGTATGTGTTCCTGGCGGTGCTCATCGCGCGTACCCGCCTGCCGCGGGTGGGGCAGGTCTCGCCGGTCGACCGGGCGGCGGCGCGGGGCGGGCTGGCGTTGCTGCGTTCGCATCCGGAGTTGCTGGGGTTGCTGGCGCTGACCTGGTTCTTCAATCTGCTCTACGGCCCGGTCGAGGTCGCGCTTCCGTTGCACGTGACCCGGGATCTGGGGGCGCCGGGCACGCTGCTGGGGTTGTACTGGATGTTGTTCGGTATCGGGGCGGTGGCCGGCGGGCTGGCGGTGGGAGCGTTGCGGCGGTTGCCGTTGTGGCCGGTGACGGTGGTGATCGTGGCCGGGTGGGGGGTGTTGCTGCTGCCGTTCGGGTTCGAGGCGCCGGTGGCGGTGACGGTGGCGTGTTTCACGCTGGGCGGGGTGGTTTATGGGCCGTTCGTGGCGCTGTCGGTGACGCTCATGCAGACGGCTTCGCCGCCGCGGCATCTGGCCGCGATGCTCGCGGCGCGCAGCGCGGTGCTGCTGACGGCCTCGCCGATGGGTACCGCGCTGGGCGGGCCGCTGACCACCGCGCTGGGGCCGCGGGTGACGCTGGCCGGCTCGGGCCTGGTCACGGTGGCGCTGGGGGCGGTGGCGTGCGTGCTGCTGTTGCTGGCCCGCAGGGGAGCCTTGACCAGAGCAAGCAGGAATGGAGAAGCATCCGGTACGGCGCCGCCCCTAGCGTGACCCGAGGGACACACGCGCCCAAGAAACCAGACAAACTGCTTAAATCTACACGGCGGGACCCCGCGTACCGTTCACGCGCACACGATGGAGACACGATGCCGCACGCTGCCGACACCCACGACCTGATCCGCGTGCACGGCGCGCGCGTCAACAACCTCAAGGACGTCAGTGTCGAGATCCCCAAGCGCCGCCTGACGGTGTTCACGGGTGTGTCGGGCTCGGGCAAGAGCTCGCTGGTGTTCAACACGATCGCCGCCGAGTCGCAGCGGATGATCAACGAGACCTACAGCGCGTTCGTGCAGGGGTTCATGCCGACGCTGGCGCGGCCGGAGGCCGACGTGCTCGACGGGCTGACCACGGCGATCATCGTCGACCAGCAGCGGATGGGCGCCGACCCGCGCTCGACGGTCGGCACCGCCACCGACGCCAGCGCGATGCTGCGCATCCTGTTCAGCCGGCTCGGGCAGCCGCACATCGGCTCGCCCCAGGCCTTCTCCTTCAACGTGGCCTCGATCAGCGGGGCGGGCGCGGTCACGCTGGAGCGCGGCGGGAACACGGTCAAGGAGCGGCGCGACTTCAGCATCACCGGCGGCATGTGCCTGCGCTGCGAGGGCCGGGGCAAGGTCTCCGACATCGACCTGACGCAGCTGTATGACGACTCCAAGTCGATCTCCGAGGGCGCGTTCACGATCCCCGGCTGGAAGTCCGACAGCTTCTGGACGGTGCGGATCTACGCCGAGTCGGGGTTCGTCGACCCGAACAAGCCGATCCGTGACTTCACCAAGCGGGAGATGCAGGCCTTCCTGTACAAGGAGGCGACCAAGGTCAAGGTCGACGGCGGCAACTACACCTACGAGGGGCTGATCCCGAAGATCCAGAAGTCGTTCCTGTCGAAGGACCGCGAGGCGATGCAGCCGCACATCCGGGCGTTCGTGGACCGGGCGGTCACCTTCGCCTCCTGCCCGGAGTGCGGGGGTTCGCGGCTGAGTGATCTGGCGCGGTCCTCGCGGATCAAGGGCATGAACATCGCCGAGGCGTGCGCGATGCAGATCAGCGACCTGGCCGAGTGGGTGCGTGGCCTGGACGAGCCGACGGTGGCGCCGCTGCTGGCCAAGCTGGTGCACACGCTGGAGTCGTTCGTGGAGATCGGGCTGGGCTACCTGTCGCTGGAACGGCCGGCGGGCACGCTGTCGGGCGGCGAGGCGCAGCGCGTGAAGATGATCCGCCACCTCGGCTCCTCCCTGACCGACGTCACCTACGTCTTCGACGAGCCGACCATCGGCCTGCACCCGCACGACATCCAGCGCATGAACGAACTGCTGCTGCGCCTGCGCGACAAGGGCAACACGGTGCTGGTCGTGGAGCACAAGCCGGAGGCGATCGCGATCGCCGACCACGTCGTCGACCTCGGCCCCGGCGCCGGTACGGCCGGCGGCACCATCTGCTACGAGGGCACCGTCGAGGGCATGCGCGCGGCCGGCACGATCACCGGCCGCCACCTGGACGACCGCGCCCGGCTGAAGGACTCCACCCGCACGCCCAAGGGCACGCTGGAGATCCGCGGCGCCACCCGCCACAACCTGCAGGACGTCGACGTCGACATCCCGCTCGGCGTCCTGTGCGTCGTGACGGGCGTGGCGGGCTCGGGCAAGAGTTCGCTGCTGCACGGCTCCATCCCGGCCTCGGCCGGCGTCGTCTCGGTCGACCAGGCCCCGGTACGCGGCTCGCGCCGCAGCAACCCGGCCACCTACACCGGGCTGCTGGAGCCGATCCGCAAGGCGTTCGCCAAGGCCAACGGCGTCAAGCCGGCCCTGTTCAGCGCCAACTCCGAGGGCGCCTGCCCCAACTGCAACGGCTCCGGCGTCATCTACGTCGACCTGGGCATGATGGCCGGCGTCGACACCCCGTGCGAGGAGTGCGAGGGCAAGCGCTTCCAGGCTTCGGTGCTGGAGTACCGCTTCGGTGGCCGCGACATCAGCCAGGTGCTGGCGATGCCGGTGACCGAGGCGCTGGAGTTCTTCGGCGCGGGCGAGGCGAGCACCCCGGCGGCGCACGCCATCCTCGGCCGCCTGGCCGACGTGGGGCTCGGCTACCTGAGCCTGGGCCAGCCGCTCAACACGCTGTCGGGCGGGGAGCGGCAGCGGCTGAAGCTGGCCACGCACATGGCCGACAAGGGCGGCGTCTACCTGCTCGACGAGCCGACCACGGGCCTGCACCTGGCCGACGTCGAGCAGATGCTCGCCCTGCTGGACCGGCTGGTCGACTCGGGCAAGTCGGTGATCGTCATCGAGCACCACCAGGCGGTCATGGCGCACGCCGACTGGATCATCGACCTCGGCCCCGGCGCCGGGCACGACGGCGGCCGGATCGTCTTCGAGGGCACCCCGGCAGGCCTGGTCGCCGCCCGCTCCACGCTGACCGGCGAGCACCTGGCCGCCTACGTCGGCGCCTGAGAGCTCCCGTAGCGGCGCAGGAACGTCTCCACGCCGTCGGTGATCAGCCGGTCGGCGAGGTCGGCGGGCAGGGCGGCGCCGATGGAGGCGGCGATCAGGTGGGGGTAGACGGTCAGGCTGAAGAACTGCAGCACGGCCAGCTCGGTGTCGTCGATCTCGAGCTGGCCGCGCGCGCACAGGTCGCCGAACAACGCGCCCAGCTCGTGGGCCGAGCGGGACGGGCCGTGCTCCCGGTAGGCGCGGGCGAGGTCGGGGAAGCGGCGCAGCTCGCCGGTGACGAGGTTGCGCAGGGCCAGCCTGGTCGGGTCGGTGGCGGCACTGACCAGGGCGCGGGCGGTGTGCAGCAGGGACGCGCGCACGTCCCCGGTGCCGGCCAGCTCGGTTCTGACCTGGGCCATCGTGGCGTGCGCCTCGCCCATCGCCAGGCCGATGACCTCGGTGAACAGCTCTTCCTTGCTGCCGAAGTGGTTGTAGACGGTCACCTTGGACACGCCGGCCCGCGCGGCGATCAGGTCCATGCCGGCCTCGAAGCCGTCGCGGGTGAACATCTCGCGCGCGGCGGCCACGATGGCCTGCCGGTTGCGTTCGGCGCGTTTGCCCGTCGGCGCGGCCGTCCTGGTGCTGTCTGTGCCCACGTCCCGCATCCTACCTCTAACTGAACCCTTGAGTACAGGAGTATCTGTCCTGTACAGTTCAGTTCAGTTACCGACGAGGGGGAGACGTGAACGAGATCTGGCCCGCGGTCCACGCCGAACGCCAGGCGCTGATCCGGGACCTGGAGGACGTCCCCGCCGAGCGGTGGGCCACGCCGTCCCTGTGTCCCGGCTGGGACGTCCACGACGTCCTGGCCCACCTCGTCGACGACGCGCGGACCACCCCGGCCTCCTTCCTGCTGCGCCTGGCCGCCGCCCGCTTCGACTTCGACCGCTACAACCAGGCGGGCGTGGCCCGCGAGCGCGCCGCCGACCCGCGCGACACGCTCGCCGCCTTCCGCGCGGTCAGCCACCGCACCACCGGCGCCCCGGCGCCGAAGGCCACCCGGCTGGTGGAGGCGTTCGTCCACGCGGAGGACATCCGCCGCCCGCTCGGCCTGACCCGGCCCTACCCGCCCGAGCCCGTCGCCGCCGCGCTGCGCTACCAGCTGCGCACCAGCGTCGGGCAGGGCGGCGGCCGCCAGCGGGCCGATGGGCTGCGCCTGGTCGCCACCGACACCGACCTCGACGCCGGCGACGGCCCGCAGGTGCGCGGCAGCGCCCTGGCGTTGCTGCTGGCCGTCTCCGGTCGCCCCACCCGGGCGGGGGAGCTGACCGGAGCCGGCGTCCCGGCCCTGACCCACGACGGAGGAACCCACCATGGCTGAGCCCATCGACACCACCTTCACCGCGCCGGTCGTCGCCGACTCCAACAGCGGCTGGCCCTGCGTGCGGATGCCCGGCTCGGCCGGCGTGTTCGGCACCGGGAAGGCCGTCAAGGTGGCCGGCACCGTGGACGGCCACGCCTACGAGGCGACCCTGCTGCCGATCGGCGGCGGCAGCCACATGATGCCGCTGCGCGCCCCCTTCCGGAAGATCATCGGCAAGGGGCTCGGCGACGAGGTGACCGTGCATCTGACCCGCCGCCTGTCCTGAGGGCGCGGATGCGCGGCGCGCGCACGTGATGCGTATCACCCGCGGGGGCGTCACGTCGCCGCGCCCTGTTTCGTCGTGTTGTTGAGACGAGACGAGGGGGCTCCCATGCGCCTGTTGCCGGCCAAAGGCCGTACCTTCCAGTTCTCCCACTGGACGTTCATGTTCGCCGAGATCGCCATCTGGTCGTTCGTCGTGCTGCTGGTCACGGGATTGTTCCTCATGGTGTTCTTCGACCCCAGCACCTCGCGCGTGCTGTACGACGGCGTCTACACCCCGCTCAGCGGCATCCCGGTCAGCAAGGCGTTCGACTCGACGATGCACCTGAGCCTGGAGGTGCGCGGCGGCCTGCTGGTGCGCCAGGTGCACCATTGGGCGGCGCTGGTGTTCGCCGCCGCCGTCGCGTTGCAGCTGCTGCGCATGTTCGTCACCGGCGCCTTCCGCCACCCGCGCACCGCGCAATGGCTGATCTGGGTGACGCTGCTGCCGCTGGCCATGGCGGCCGGCGAGACCGGGCACATCCTGCCCGACGACATGCTCTCGGGCGGCAGCCTGTGGCTGATCAAGTCGGTGCTGCAGTCGATCCCCGTCGTCGGCTCATACGGCATGTACCTGCTGTTCGGCGCCGAATTCCCCGGCGAGAACGTCATCACCGTCCTGTACTGGACGCACGTCCTGGTGATCCCCGCCGCCATGATCGCGCTGCTGGCCGTGCGCGCCCGGCTGCTGCGCCGTCACGGCCACACCCGCTTCGCCGACGCGGCCCCCGGCCGCCGCCGCGCCCGCCCGATCATGGCGCTGACGACCGTCGGCGTGCTGCTCGTGCTCGGGCTGGCCTTCCAGGTCGCCCCCATCTGGCTGTACGGCCCCGCCAACCCCACCCACGTCTCGGCCGGATCGGTGCCCGACTGGTACATGGGCTTCCTCGACGGCGCCCTGCGGCTCATGCCCGCCTGGGAGGCCACCGTCTTCGGCTACACCCTCAGCCTCGCGGTCCTGGTGCCCACCCTGGCCGTGCCCGGCGTCTTCTTCACCGTCCTGGCCGGCTACCCCCTGCTGGAGCGCCGCCTGGCCGAACGCCGTACCCGGCGTGACGCCGAAGGCCGCCCCAAGACCAGCGCCCGCATCAAGAAGGCCAGGGCCCGGCACGACATCCTGCAGCGCCCCCGCGAGGCCGCCGTGCGCACCGCGCTGGCCGCCGCCGGCGTCACCTTCTACGGCCTGCTGTGGGCGGCCGCGTCCAACGACCAGCTCGCCCACCGGTTCCACCTGTCGCTCGAAGCCGTGACGATCGCCTTCCAGGTCGCCGTCGTCGCCGGCCCGATCCTCGCCTTCGCCCTGACGCGCTGGATCTGCCTGGCCCTGCAGCAGGGCGATCGCCGCCTGGTCGCGCACGGCGTGGAAACCGGGATCATCACCCGTTCGGCCGACGGCGGCTTCCACGGCGCGACCACCCACGAGGAGCGCGTGCCGCTGGGCCGCTAGTCCTCCGGCAGGAGCGCGGCCAGCAGGTGCTCGCGAAACAGCCGGGCCGCGGCCGACAGATACGCCCGCTCCCGCCAGATGAGCCGCTGGACGCGCTCGCAGCCGGGCGCGTCCAGGCGGAGCAGGACGATCGGCGGGCCCGCCGGGTTGGCGGCCGACCAGGCCGGCACGAAGCCGATGGCCAGCCCGGCGCTGACCAGCTCGACGACGGCGTAGGCCTCGTTGGCCTCGCACGCGTACACCGGCTCCATGCCGGCCGCCGCGAACAGCCGCTCGATCATCGCGCGCTGCCAGTGGCCCGGGGGTGTGGTCGCGATCCGCTCACCGCGCAGGTCGGCCATCGTGGCGTGGCTACGCCCGGCCAGGCGGTGGGCCGGCGACACCGCGAGCATGACCTGCTCGGCGGGAAACACCCGCTCGCCGAACCCGGCGCCCTCCAGCGGCTGCGAGGTCAGGCAGAGGTCGACCTCGCCCTCGCGCAGCCGTAGCGCCATCGTGTCGGTGTCGGACTGAAGCAGCCGCACGCCGACACCGGGATGCGCGGCGATGAAGCTCTTGACCGGCTCGACGAGCATGATCAGCGTCTCCGAGGCCACCGTCACGCTGCCCCGGGTCAGGCCCGCGGCGTCGGCGAGCTCGCGCCGCCCGTCCTCCAGCTCGCCCAGCGCCCGGTCCACCCGCCGCAGGAACGCCGCGCCGAACCGGTTGAGCCGCACCCGGCGCCCCTGCCGGTCGAACAGCGGCACCCCGAGGTCGGCTTCGAGACGGGCGATGGTCCGGCTGAGCGACGGCTGGGCCACCCGCAGCTCCTCGGCGGCCCGGCTGATGTGCTCGTGCCGGGCCACGGCTTGGAAGTAACGCAGCGGCAGCAAATCCATTATGCCTCTAAAGCTATGAACTGATGGATATTTCGGTCTTGGACAGCATATGCCGAGGTTGCCTACGGTCGGCGGCGTGAACATCGTGGATCTGGCCCGTCTCCAGTTCGCCCTCACCACCGGCGTGCACTGGCTGTTCGTCATCCTCACGCTCGGCCTCGTCCCGCTGGTGGCGCTCATGCACACCTCGGCGGTACGCGCCCGCGACCCGGACACCAAAGCCGCCCGCGAGCGCATGACCCGGTTCTGGGGCGGGCTGTATGTGATCAACTACGCGCTGGGCATCGCGACCGGGCTGGTGATGGAGTTCCAGTTCGGCCTGAACTGGAGCGGGCTGAGCAAGTTCGCCGGCAACGTCTTCGGCGCCCCGCTGGCCCTGGAGACGCTCATCGCCTTCTTCGCCGAGTCCACCTTCCTCGGCATGTGGATCTTCGGGTGGGGGCGGCTGCGGCCCTGGCTGCACGCGGGCATGATCTGGCTGGTGACGCTGACCGCCTACGTCTCGGCGTACTGGGTGCTGGTCGCCAACGGCTTCATGCAGGCCCCCACCGGCTACCTCATCCGCGACGGCGTGGCCTACCTCACCGACTTCGGCGCCCTGCTGACCAACCCCAGCGCCCTGGTCGCGCTCGGCCACGTCGTGGCGGCGGCGCTGCTGACCGGCGGCGTCTTCGTCGCCGGGATCAGCGCCCACCACCTGCTGCGCGGCCGGCGGGAGTTTCGCCGCCCGCTGCGCTCGGGCGTCCTGGTCGCGGCCGTGGCGAGCCTGGCCGTCTACGTCGTGGGCGCCCTGCAGTACCCCCTGCTGGCCGCGACGCAGCCGATGAAGCTCGGCCTGCTGTCCGGCGGCGCGGAAGTGGAGCACCTGCAGAACGCCATGCGGGCCGTCCACGGCCCCGGCGACTACATCCCGCCGCACTGGGCCGTGTGGGGCCAGTACGCGATGCTCTGGCTCGGCTACGTCCTGGGCCTCGTCGCGCTGTTCGCCGTCATGATCGTCTTCCGGGAGCGCCTGACCCGGCGCAAAGCCGTCGCCGTCGTGGCCGTCCTGCTGACGGCGCTGCCGGCGGGGGAGTTCGCCGGCGGCGTCGCCTTCGGCGAGGCGGGCCCCTACCGGCTGCCCATCTACGCCGCCGTCGCCCTGCTCCTGGGCGCCGCCCTGCGCCACGGCGGACGCCTGACCCGCCCGCTGCACCGGGCGCTGATCCTCGCGATCCCGCTGCCGTTCCTGGCCTCGGTGGGCGGCTGGGTCCTGCGCGAGACCGGCCGCCAGCCGTGGGTCGTCTACGGCGAGCTCACCACCGCCCAGGCCCTGTCGCCGGGCGTGAGCCAGGGCGCGATGCTCACCTCGCTGCTCAGCTTCGCGCTCGTGCTCGGCGCGCTCGCCGTCGCCGACTGGACGCTGATCATCCGCTACGCCCGCCGCGGCCCCCACTCCGCCCACCTCGGGCAGCCGGCCCAGACGCCCCCCACCTTCTGAGAGGAACGGCTCCATGGACATTGTCTGGCTGGCGATCCTGGGCTTCCTGCTCACCGGATCCTTCATCCTCGGCGGCTACGACTACGGCGTACAGCTCGCACTGCCGTTCACCGGGCGGGACGAGAACGCCCGCCGTCAGACGCTCGCCGCCCTCGGCCCGTTCTTCTTCGGCAACGAGGTCTGGCTGATCGGCGCCGCGGGCGTACTGTTCGGCGCCTTCCCCTTTCTCGAAGGGACCCTCCTGTCGGGCGCCTACCCGCTGATCGTGGCGCTGCTGCTCGGCCTGGTCGCCGGCAAGAGCGCGGTCCAGCTGCGCGGCCGTGGCGTCAGCGCTGGGGGCAGGCGCGTCTGGGACGTGCTGCTCACCGCCGGCGGGCTCATCCCCGCGATGGCGCTCGGCATGCTGGTCGGGCTGCTGCTGACCGGCGTTCCGCTGCACGGCGGCCACAGCTTCACCCTGTCGGCGGGCGAGGTCCTGCACCCCTTCGTGCTGCTGTGCGGGCTGACCACCGTCCTGGTCTTCGCCGGGCACGGCGGCGCCTTCCTGGCCCTGCGCGCCGGCGGGCAGGTGGCCGCCCGCGGCGCCGCCTTCGCACGGCGGGCGGCGGGGTGGGCGATGATCGCGGCGGTGGCGACGGCCGTCGCCGGGACGGCGCTCGGTGTCCGGCCGGTCAACGCGGCGCCGGCCATCGTGGCGGCCCTCGCCCTTCCGGCGCTGCTGGCGGGCGCCCGCGCCGCCCTGGCCGCCTCCCGTCCCGGCCTCGCCTTCGCCGCCACCGCGGCCGCCGCCGGGCTCCCGGTCGTGGCCACGGGCCTGGCCAACTACCCGTACCTGCTGGTCTCCTCCGTCACGCCGGGCGCCGGGCTGACGCTGGCCGAGTCGGCGGCCGACGGCGCGACGCTGCAGGTCCTGACCGGCTTCGGCGTCGTGATCGTCCCGGTCATCCTCGGCTACCAGGCCTTCCTGTGGTGGGCCTTCCGCGGCCGCGTCGCCCGGCCCGACTACTTCTGACCGCACGCGCGGCGGGGACGGCCCGGCGCCGGCAAAGGCCCGAAGCCGTTGCCGGCGAGGGGAGAGCGCGTGCTGGCGCGGGTCGGCCGGGCGCCGACGGGTGCGAAGCCGCACGTGGCGAGGGGAGGAGACGCGCTGGGGCGGGTCAGCCGGGCGCCGAGGGGTCCGAAGGCGCAGGCGGCGAGGGGGAACGTGCTGGTGCCTGCCTGCCCGAGGGGAGGGGGCTCGCGCCTGCCGGGGGCCGGGTGGTATTCAGTGGGATCTGCACGAAGATCCCACTGTTGCGGAAAGGTCCCCATGACCGGCCCCTTCGCCGGCCGTACCATCGACGGCCTCGCCCAGGACCTGCGCCAGGCGCGCACCACGTCGGCCGAGCTCACCGAGCTGGCCCTGGACGCGATCGCCGGGCCCGGCGCCAAGCTCAACGCGTTCGTCACCGTCGACGCGGGCGGCGCCCGCGCGGCGGCGCGGCGGGCCGACGACGAACGGGCCGCCGGAACCGACCGCGGGCCGCTGCACGGCGTGCCCGTCGCGGTGAAGGACCTCATCGGCGTCGCCGGGCTGCCGCTCACCATGGGATCGCGGCACTTCGCCGCCAACCTCGCGCCCGCCGACGCCGCCTGCGTGCGGCGGCTGCGCGCGGCCGGGGCGGTCATCGTGGGCACGACCACGACCCACGAGTTCGCCTACGGTCCCACGGGCGACCTGTCGGCCACCGGCCCGGTGCGCAACCCCCGCGACCCGGCGCGGATGAGCGGCGGCTCCAGCGCCGGCAGCGCGGCCGCGGTGGCGGCGGGCCTGGTGCCGCTCGCGCTCGGCACCGACACGGGCGGATCGGTCCGCATCCCGGCCGCGTTGTGCGGGGTGGCGGGGTTCAAGCCCGCCTACGGCGCGATCCCGGCCGACGGCGTCTTCCCGCTGGCCCGCTCCTTCGACCACGTGGGCGTCCTGGCCGGCTCGGCGCGCGACTGCCTGCTCGCCTACCGCTGCCTGACCGGCGACGACGGCCGCCAGGCCGATGAGAGCGGACGAGCAGACGACGGCGGACGGGCCGATGAGAGCGCACGGGAGGATAAGGGCGGGCGGGCGGATGACGGCGGACGGGAGGATAAGGGCGGGCGGGCGGATGACGGCGGACGGGAGGATAAGGGCGGGCGGGCGGATGACGGCGGACGGGCCAGGGTGCCGCGCGTGGCCTGGCTCGACCCCGCCGAGCTGTCCGCGCTCGACCCCCAGGTGGTACGGCTCGCCCGCGCCGCGGCCGGCACTCCGCAGGAGATCGGCTGGCCAGAAGGCCTCGCCCCCGCCCTGCGCGAGACCTACGCCGCCATGCACAGCTGCGAGGCGGCCGCGGTGCACGCCGGCCGCCTGGCCGCCGCGCCCGAACTGTACGAACCGGAGACCCTCGAACGCCTGCACGCCGCCATGGAGATGCCCGGCTGGCGCTACGTCCAGGCGATGGACGCGCGCGCGGGCCTGGCCGCGGCCGCCGAGGCGCTGTTCGAGCAGCACGACGTGCTGGCCCTGCCAACGGTGCCCATCACCGCCCCGCTCATCGGACAGCGCGAGATCGCGATCGACGGCCGTCCCGCCGCCGTCCGCGCCACCCTGCTGGCACTCACCAGCCCCTGGAACGTGCTGGGCCTGCCCGCCCTGTCCCTCCCGGCGGGTACGGCGGCCGGCCTGCCCGTCGGCCTGCAGCTGATCTGCCGCCCGGGTGACGAGGCGCTGCTCTTCCACCCGCGCGGTTGAGGCGCCGGTTCAGCCGACGGCATACCCCCAGCGAGTCCGCAGCCGATCGTGCGCGGCGCCCAGAAGGATGACGGGTGTCGATCCACCAACGATGAGGAGCCGATGATGTCGACGCGCATGACGACGGACGAGCGGGAGAGCTTCCTGGCCGGTACGCACATCGGGGTGCTGAGCGTGGCCGACGACGGCGGCGCGGGCCCGATGGCGGTGCCCATCTGGTACGGCTACGAGCCCGGCGGCGAGCTCACCTTCGCCACCAGCCCGGACAGCCGCAAGATGGCCCAGATCCGGGCCGCGGGACGGGTGACGTTCACGGTGCAGCAGGAGGAGATGCCCTACAAGTACGTCACGATCGAGGGGCCGGTGCTCGGCTACGAGCCGGTCGACCTGCAGGAGTACCGCCGCTGGTCGATCCGGTATCTGGGGCCCGAGGTGGGGGAGCGGTTCTTCACCTCGGCCGAGGGATACATCCGCTCGATGCAGACCGTCCGGGTACGTCCCGAGCGCTGGCTCACCTACGACTGGGGCAAGGAGTTCACCGGCTGAATTGACGAAATATGTAGACCGGTCTAGTTTGTCCGGCATGGGACACAAGGGAGCCGAGACGCGCGAGCGCCTGCTGGACGCGACACAAGACCTGGTCGAGGCCGCCGGATACGCCGGCGCCGGGCTCAACCAGGTCATCGCGCTCAGCGGCGCCCCCCGCGGCTCGCTCTACTTCCACTTCCCCGGCGGCAAGGACCAGCTCGTCGCCGAGTCGGTACGGCGGGCCGGCCGGCGCATCGGCGAGGCCATGGACGCCCTGGCCGCCACCGCTCCCACGGTGGCCGCGTTCGCCGAGGGCATGCTGCGCCTCCTGGGCGATCGGCTGGAGGAGTCGGGCTGGAGCAAGGGCTGCCCGGTGGCCACCGTCGCGCTGGAGACGGCCGCCGGCAGCGACCCGCTGCAGCAGGTGTGCTCGCAGGTCTACCGCTCGTGGGAGGACGCCCTGCGCGCCCGGCTGCGGGGCCGCCCGGACGCCGACGACCTGGCGCTCACCATCCTCGCGCTCGTCGAGGGCGCGCTCCTGCTGGCCAGGACGCATCGCGACAGGGAGCCGCTGAACCGCGTCTCCCGCCAGATCGCCGCCCTGCTGCGCTGATCCCCGCCCGCCGCGCAACCGGCGGGCTCTTTTTCCGGCCAGAAAATATGTAGATCGATCTATTTAAGGAGTTCTGTGGACGCGATCGTCTTCGGCGCGAGCGGCTTCATCGGCCGCCACCTGGTCGCCGAACTGCTGGCACGGGGGCAGCGGGTGGCGGCGGCCGTACGCGAGGACACCCTCACCGCGTGGCTGGACGCCCGGGGCGTCGGCACGGGCGGGCTGAGCGTCGTCACCGCCGATATCACGCGGCCCCTGGCCGGGCTGCCCGGCGCGCGCGACGTCTACAACACCGCCGGGCGCTACGCCTTCGGCCTCACCAGGCAGGCGGCCAGAGCGGCCAACGTGGCCGGGGCGCTCCACGTGCTCGAATGGGCCGCCACGCTGCCGGACCTGCGCCGCCTCGTGCACGTCAGCGGGTACCGGGTGAGCGCGGCGAGCGGGCCGCCGGACTACGCGGCGCTCGGCGCGTACGAGGCCTCGAAGATCGAGGGCGACCTCGCGGTGCGCGCCAGGGCCGCGGGGCGCGGGGTGCCGCTGACCATCGCCAACCCCAGCGCCGTGATCGGGCCAGGCCAGTACATCGGCCCGGCCACCCTCGTACGGGACCTGTGGAACGGCAGGCTGCCCGCGCTGCCCGGCGGCCCCGCCACCTTCGTCCCGGTCGTCGCGGCCGGCTACTTCGCCCGGTTCCTGGCGGAGATCCCGGGCGGTCCGGCGGGCGAGCACTACTGGGTGCTCGACGACGACACCCCGCCGCTGCCCGAGCTGATCGGCCTGATCGCCGCCCACCTCGGGGTGCGGGCGCCCCGTCGCTCCATCCCGGCCGGGCTGCTGCGGCGCCTGCCGCGCGCGCTGACCGGGGCCGACCCCGAGACGCTGTCGTTCCTGTCGGCCGAGCGCTATCCGACGGCCTCGGCCCGCGCGTTCGCCGCGCGTGCGGGCCTGGAGACGCCGCCGGTCGGCGACGTGCTGCGGGCGTGGGCCGACGACCTGGTGGGCACCCGCTTCGGCGCCGCGACGCCCGCGCTGCGCCCGTACGGGTTCCACGACGTCGCGGGCAGCCGCACGTGGATCGCCGGGGAACGGCACCGGCCCGCGTACGTCCTGCTGCACGGGCTGCCGATGAACGCCGACCTGTGGGCGCCGCTCGCCGCGCACCTCGACGGCCCGGTCCTGGCGCCCGACCTGCCCGGCCTGGGCCGTTCGGCGCCCGCCGCGTCGACGGGCGCCTGGATGGAGGGGCTGATGGGCCCGGTGGGCACCCGTCCCGTGCTGGTCGCGCACTCGCTGGCCTGCGGTCCCGCCCTGCGCTACGCCGCCGGGCATCCGGAGCGCGTCGGCGCTCTCGTCCTCCTCGCCCCGGCCTTCCTGCAGGCTCCCGGCGCCCGGATCACCCGGTCGCGGCTGGCCGTACCGAAGCTGCGTCGTATGTCGCCCGCCGAGCTGGCCGGGACGCTCGGGGTTGCGGAGGGGCCGGAGGTGGCGAGCGCCGCGGCGGATCTGCACCGGCCCGGAGTGGCCCGCCGGGTGGTCGCGGCCCTGCGCACCGCCTTCGCCGAGCGCGAGAGCTCCCGGGCCCTGCTGGAACGGGCGGGCGTCCCGGTCCGGATTGTGACGGGCGCGGCCGACCCGCTCACCGTGACGGCCGGGCATCCGGTGACCGAGATCCCCGGCGCCGGTCACTATCCGCAGCTCACCCATCCGATCGAGGTGGCGCGGGCCGTGCACTGAAGCGTCAGCGTCGCAGGTCGCGCCCGGCGAGGATCAGCCACAGGTACGGCAGCGGCAGCATCGCCAGCCAGAACAGGTGCGCCTGGTCCCAGTATCCGAACCCGCACGTCGGCGGCCAGAGCCGGACCTGCTCGGGCAGCAGGACGGTCCCCAGCACCAGCGCCATCTGCACCACCACCGCCGCCATGGCCGCCTGCCGCCCCGGCGCGAACCGCACCGCGCTCGCCGCCGCCGCCAGCGCGATGCCGAGACAGACGCCCACCTCGATGAGCAGGTCGCCGACCGGGAACAACGCGCCGTCCGGCAGGCGGGTCAGGACATAGGCGAAGGCGACCAGCCAGATCGCGATCGCCACGCCGCCCGGCAGCAGGCAGCGCAACGCCTGAGTCACCCACCGGGGGACCGCGGCCGCCCCGAGATCGGCGGACATGGCGTCGACCAGCCCGAACGCCGCCGCCGCGCCCAGCAGTGTGCCGCAGACGCGCATGAGCACGAGCGCGTCCCCGCCGGGCAGCACCTGACCGAAGCCCACCAGGCTCACCAGCGCCGCGGTGAAGACGGCGACCACGGCCAGCGGCGCCCAGTCGATCGCACGGGCGAGGGGACGCACCAGCAGCAGCGCCACCCGGAAGCGAGACGGTAGGGAGGCCTTGAACGTGGCGGCCTCGGGGCGGGCGGTCACAAGCACGGTGTTGCTCCCATCGGCGCGGTGAACCGGCGTTCCAGCCCGAGCAGCGGCAAGGCCTGGTCGATCGTGGTGGCTGGCTTCATCAGCGTGTCCCAATGGGCCGCGACCTTCTCGCGGGCGCCCGGGACGGCGAGCAGGAGCGTGGCGTAGCCGGTCTCGGCCGGACCCCAGTCCAGGCCCGACCGCCGCCCCAGATCGCGCTCGACGTACAGCTCCCTGCGGGCCTCGGGCGGGGCTGCCTGGCCGATGAGCCAGTGCGCCACCACCGTGCGCGCCTGGCCCCGCACGTCGCACAGCCTGCGCAGGCGGGGGTCGTGGTGGGCGGCGGCCGAGTCGTTCAGCCCGGTGGCCCAGAACGCGGCATCCTCGGCCAGCAACCTGCGCTGGTCGGGGTGGCCCCAGCTCATCGGCGCCCCGATCGCGGCCGGCCGCGTGACGAAGTTCCAGGTGGGGCTCACCTGCCGGACCGCGGGCGCCTGGGCGCGGCGCGCGGCGGGCAGAGCCGCCATCACCGGGCCGACCACCCGCTCCCACAGCGGGATCCAGGGCTCGTAGCCGGGGAAGGCGCAGTAGGTCAGCCCCCGGCGCACGTCGCATCGGTGGGCGGCGGGGCCGAAGTAACGCTCACGGACGCGGGAATCGACATGGTCCACGGTCGTGGGAAACGGGGCCGGTGCCGGGGTGGACGCCGCGGTGGCCCCCGCGGGCACCGCGACGGCCAGGGCCAGCACCGCGGCCACGGCGGGCGCCGGCCGTACCCGATGCTTGAGCAGTGCGATCGCCGCGAACAGGGCCGCGGCGGCGAGCACGTACACCAGGTGGACCAGCGACGGGCGGTCGGGCCAGTCCGGGCGGTGGACCTGCATCACCGGCAGCAGCCAGCCCGCCTGGCCGTTGGAGGGGTTGGTGAAGATGAGGAAGCCGAGCACGGCCACCACGATCGGCCCGGCGATCAGCCACCGCGCCCAGCGGCCGACCGCCACCCCCGCGGTGGCGGCCAGGACCGCGGCGGCCACCGCCGTCAGCGGCTCGGCCACGTCCAGCCGGCCCCCGGCCGGGCCGCTCAGCAGCCGGATCGCCAGGTAGCCGCCCATCGCCAGCGTCGCCGCGAGCCCCGCGACCAGCGGGACGGCCAGCAGCAGGGCGCGCGTGCGGTGCTCGGCCCGGCCGGGCAGCCCGGCCAGGCTCTCGGGCATGCCGTGCCGGCCCTCGCGCGAGGCGGCCAGGCTCGCCACGACCAGCACCGCCGCGCCCAGGCAGGTGAACAGCCCCGTGGCGTTGACCGGATCCATCGTGAGGTCGGGCTGGCCGTCGCGGCTCAGGTACGTCTGCAGCGCCACCACCAGCACGCTCGCCCCCCACACCAGCGGATGCCTGATCAGCCTGCGCGCCTCGAACCACAGCAGCCGCCGCGTCACGCCGCCTCCCCGAGCAGCATGAGGTAGCCGTCCTCGACGCCGGGCGGCGCCGCGTCCGCGGCCGGCGGGGGCGCGCCGAGTGTGCGGTAGCGGCCGTCGGCCGTCTTCCAGAACAGCCGCGCCCCGTCGGGCGGCGCCGGCGACAGCCACACCCGGCCCTCGGCGACCGCGGCGAGCTTGCCGGGCGTGCCGTCGAAGACCGCCCGGCCCTCGCGCATGACCACCACCCGCTCGCACAACGCGGCGACGTCCTCGGTCTGGTGCGTGGACAGCACCACGGTACGGCTCTCGCCCAGCCGCGAGACCAGCGCGCGGAACGTCATCCGCTGCTCCGGGTCCAGGCCCACGGTCGGTTCGTCCAGGATGAGCAGGTCCGGCTCGCCCAGCAGCGCCTGGGCCAGCGCGAGCCGCTGGCGCATGCCGCCCGACAGCTTGCGGACCTTCGTTCCGGCCTGATCGGTGAGGTTCACCTCGGCCAGCACCCGGCGTACCTCGGCGTGGCGGTGCGCGCGGTCGGTCAGTTCCTTGAGGATCGCCACGTAGTCGACGAGGTCGAAGGCGGTGAAGTGCGGGTAGGCGCCGGGGTTCTGCGGCAGGTAGCCGAGCCTGCGGCGAAGGGCGGTGCGCTGGGCGCGCTCGGCGGGGTCCAGGCCGAACGCCTCGACCGTGCCGGCGTCGGGGGCCAGCGTGGTGGCCAGGCAGCGCAGCAGGGTGGTCTTGCCGGCGCCGTTGGGACCGAGCAGGCCGGTCACGCCGGTGCCGAGCGTCAGGTGCAGGTCGTCCAGCGCCCGTCTGGCGCCGTAGGTCTTGGTCAGGCCGTTGATCTGGATCATCGGGTGCTCACTCGGTAGAAGCGGTAGGTCAGCAGGAGGACGGCGGCGCCGTACCCGATCTGCGGGGCCGGGCCGAAGACGGCGATCCAGCCGCCGAGCAGGCCGCCCGCGCCGACGATGGCCAGCCACGCCCCGCCGACGGCGAGGGCGGCGATCGGCACGGGCAGCCGGTTGGACAGGGCCAGGCAGCCCGCGGCGGCGGCCAGCGCGGGCAGCAGCCACGCGGCGCTCAGCCCGGGCGGCGCCGGCAGCAGCGGCGAGGCCAGCCCGGCCAGCACCACCGACACCGCCAGCACCGCCGTGGCCCGGGCCAGCAGCAACCGCGGCCCCCACATCGGCGTCGCCGCCACCAGTTCGTGGGCGGGATCGACGCGCGGCCCGTAGGCGAGCGCGATGCCCGCCAGCGGCAGCACCGGCGCGACGATCAGGAACGCCGGCAGCAGCTCGGCCTGCTCGCGCGCCGCCAGCACCGCGAACCCCAGCACCGCCACCACCGCGACCAGCCACGCCCGGCTCAGCGTCGGCGTCGCCGACAGCAGCCTGGCCAGATGGTCCGGCACCCCGCCGTGCCGCAGCACTCTCTCCGTCAGCCGCGGGCGCGCCGTGACCAGCTCGGCTTCCAGCCGGGCCCAGGACCCTTCGAGCCAGTCCCGCTCGTACGGCACCGCCGCCCGGCAGGCCGCGCACCGCCCCAGATGCGCGTCCACGGACATGGCCAGGGCCGGTTCCAGCGCCCCGTCGAGATAGCGCGCGCGCAGGTCATCGGGGATGTGCCAGCTCATGACAGCTCCTCGCGCAACCGGGCCCTGGCCCGCATCGCGCGGGTCTTGACCGTGCCTTCCGCAATGCCCAGGAGACCGGCGGCCTCCTTGGTGGTCAGACCGTCCAGGACGGTGGCCTCGATGACGGCCCGCAGCTCGGGCGAGAGCCTGGTCAGGGCGCTGCCGAGGTCGCCGTGCTCCACGTTGAGCAGCACCACGTCCTCGGCCGAGGCGACCGGCGAGGCGTCGTCCGGCTCGACGCCCGAGCCGATCCAGCGCCCGCCGCTGCCGCGCAGCGCCGAGATGAGCCGCCGGATCGCGATCGTCCACAGCCAGCCGGCCGCGTTGTCGCCGCGGAAGCGGGCCGCCGAGCGCCACACCGCCAGGAACGTCTCCTGCAGCGCGTCGTCCACGGCGTCCGGGTCGGCGCAGCGGCGGGCCAGCCGGGCGCGCAGCCAGGGGGCGTGCCGCTGGTGCAGCAGGCGCAGGGCGGCGGTGGCGCCCGCGGCGACGGCGGCGACGAGCTCGGCGTCGGTGCTGTCGGCGCCGACGTCGGGCGCCGTGCGCCGGCGGAAGGGGAACGGTCTCACGCTGGGTCTATCGCACCGTCCATGCCCGGCGGTTCTGACAGGTGCGCGCGCGTGGCTCGTTCGATGGTCAGCGGGCTGGTCAGGGCGCGGTGCACCGGGCATTTGTCGGCGATCTCGTACAGCTTGTCCCGCTGCTTCGCGCTCAGGTCGCCGGTGAGGGCGAGGTCCTTGACGATGATGTCCTTGCCCTTCCTGCGCAGCGACACCGCGACGTGGTCGAGCGGGATCTGCTTGGCGTCGGCGTACATGCGGACGGTGATCGACGTGCAGGCGCCGAGCGCGGCCAGGAGCAGGTCGAAGGGGCCCGGCCCGGAGTCGTCGCCACCGAAGGAGCGGGGCTCGCCGGCGATGAGGCGGTGGCGGCCCAGCGTGACCGACTGCCGGTACCTGCCCGTGCGGGTCTCGGCCACCGTGACCACCCCCGGCTCGCCGTCCACCCCCGGCTCGCCGTCGGCGTCCGCCGTGGCGTCGGCGTCCCGTGCGGCGTCGATGTAGCGGCCGGCCCACGCGGCCAGGACGTCGGCCACGTAGGCGGCGTCCCGGCGGTCGGTGAGCAGGTGGTCGGCGCCGTCGAGGGAGACGAAGGACTTGGGGTGGCGGGCCGCGTCGTAGATGAGCCGGGCGTTCTCCACACCCACCAGCTCGTCCTGCGGCGCGTGCATGACCAGCAGCGCGCGGCGCAGCCCGGCGATGCGCTCGTGCTGGTCCTGCTGCCTGATGTCGGTCAGGAACTCCTTGCTGATCCGGAACGGCCGGCCCGCCAGCACCACCTCCGCCGCCCCGCTCGCCTCGATCTCGGCCTTCGAGGAGCCGAGCAGGTGCTCCACGTGCGTGGTGTCGGCCGGCGCGCCGATGGTGACGATCGCCCTGGCCTCGGGGATCAGGTCCGCCGCCGCCAGGACGGCGGCGCCGCCCAGGGAATGGCCGATGAGGATGCCCGGCGCCCCGATCGTCTCGCGCAGATGGCCGGCCGCGCACACCAGGTCACCGACGTTGGAGGTGAACGTGGTGTTGGCGAAGTCGCCGCCCGACTGGCCCAGACCGGTGAAGTCGAAACGCAGCACGGCCACGCCGCGCGCCGCCAGCTCACGGGAGATCCGTGAGGCGGCGACGGAGTCCTTGCCGCAGGTGAAGCAGTGGGCGAACAGAGCCGTCGCCGCCACCGGCCCGGCGGGCAGCTCCAGGCGGCCGGCCAGCGGTTCCCCACCGGAGCCGGGGAAGAGCACCTTGGTGTGGTTCATGCGCTCCAGTGTGCTGGAGCCCGCCTGACCGCTCTCGCCCGGATCCTCCGCGACAGGCTGGGCCCGTCAGCGCCGTCCCTGCCAGGAGTAGAAGCCGTCGCGCAGGTGCTCGAAGGAGTGATCGACGTGGTCGTCCGACCACACCACGTCCTGAAGGCGCCGGGCCGGATCACCCTGGGGGCTCCAGGCGTAGCCGTACGGGCTGGCCAGGTTCTCGCCCTCCTGGAAGACGACCACGCCCTGCTCGCGGCGGACCTCCTCGAACGCCATCCCGCCGACGGTCCTGGGGCCGAGCCGCTCGCCGTCCCGCATGGTGCGGGCGACCGCCTCCATCTCGGCGGACGCGGCGCTGAGCCGGGGGTCGCCGGTGCCGCGGAAGGCCACCAGGGCCACCACCATGACGCCCCCGAGGATGAGGACGCCCACGACCGCCAACGCTCGCACCATTGCCGCATTTTACCCGGTGATGACCTTGGGGGCGGATGGTGCCCGATCGTGGCCGATGTCCGCGGGTCAGCCGCCGTGAACGGGGGTGGTTGCGGTGAGGCGGTAGATCAGCGTGTCCGGGCCGTCCTGTGCCTGCACCCACAGGCGGCCCGTGCCGGGTTCGGGGGCGATCCGGGCGATCCCGGTCCCGCGCGGCAGCACCGCCCTGCGCCACCTGCCCTTCTCCCAGCGCAGCACGTACGGCCGGCCGCCCGGATTGGCCGCCAGCCACAACCCGCCGCCCGCGTCCACGGCCAGCCCCGCCACCCCGGTCCCGTCCAGGGAAAGCTCGACCTGCCGCCAGGCGGCGCCGTCCCAGCGCAGCAGTACCCGCAGCTCCGCGTGATGACCCAGGCACCAGGACGCCTCCGGCCTGGCGACCCGGGCCACCGCCCACGCCCCACCGGGGCCGGAGGTCAGGCGCTCGATCGCATAGCCCTCCCACGAACGGCACCCGAACGAGGTCACCGGCGGCGGGACCTGCCGCCGCCGCCCGTTCTCCCACCGCAGCATCCCCTCGTGGTTGACCAGCCACGGCGGCGCCATCTTCGTGAACTGGGTGTCGAAGCTCTGGTCGCCGCCGGTGGCGACGTCGCGCCACTGCGTGCCGTCCCAGTAGCGGATGCCGACGCAGACGCAGTCCTCGGGCCCGCCCTGCTCGCCCACCCAGACCCGGTCGCGAGCGGCCACCGCCTGCGGCCCGGCGGCGAACTCCCCGCGCGGGAAGGGCCTGCTCACCCACCGGCCCTGCCACTGCAGAGGCTGCTCCCCGCCGAACAGCCACAGGTCGTCACCGGCGGGCGAGGTCACCAGGCTGCCGTGGTCGCTCCAGAAGCGCGGTGGTTTGCCCGCCGGGGCCCAGGCCCGGCCGTCCCAGCGCTGGAGCGCGCCGTCCTTGCCGATCAGCCACGCCTGCCCGGACGCGGTCGCCGCCATCGACTGGACGGCGGCCCGCTGGGTGAGCGTCAGCTCCCACACCGGCCTCGGCGGCCCGCCGCCCGACAGGCAGGCGACCAGCAGGACGATGACGGCCGCCACCCGCATCCGGCTCCCTCTCCGCTCGGGGGCGGTCAGCCTATCGCGCGTTCCCGGGGCTGAAAGCGTGCTGTGTGCGGTCTGTGAGTGGGGGGCTGGAGGGTGGGGTCGTTCGTTTCACCTATCACCCGGAGGAACCGGTCAATGTCGCAACGTGTCCTTTCTGTCGTGGCGTCCGCGCTGGTCGTGGGTCTGACGGCGGTGGTCCCGGCCGCCGCCACGCCGTACACGAGTGCCGAGGAGCGGCGCGCCCAGCTGCAGCGGCTGGCGCGCGACCTGGTGGAGGCCGGGGCGCCCGGTGTGATCGTGCGGGTCGACGACGGCCGCGGCAGGCCCGTCGAGATCGCCGAGCAGGCCGCCTGGACCCAGCGGGATCACCTGCTGAAAGCCGACGACGAATTCCGGGTGGGGTCCAACACCAAGGTCATGACGGCCACCCTCGCGCTGCAACTGGTCGCCGAGGGCAAGCTCGCCCTGACCGACCCGGTGGACAAGTGGCTGCCCGGCAAGGTGCCCAACGGCAGGCAGATCACGCTGCGCATGCTGCTGAACCACACCAGCGGCCTGTTCGACTACACCCAGGACGCCGCCCTGCGCCCGGCCATGCTCGGCAAGGACCGGCGGCGGTGGACTTCGGACAAGCTGCTCGCGGTGGGGGTGAAGCACCCGCCGCTGTTCGCGCCGGGCACGAAGTGGTCCTACAGCAACACCGGGTACGCGGCCATCGGCGCCGTCCTGGAACGGGCCACGGGCAAGAGCCTGGCCGGCCTGGTCCGCGACCGGATCGCCCGCCCGCTCGGACTCAAGCACACCTACTACCCGGCCGACGGCACCTGGCGCGGCTCCCATGCCCGCGGCTACGAGCGCGACGCCGCCCACATGCCGCCGGGCGTCCCGGCCGGGTTCAGGAACCTCGCCGGGCCGCGCCGCCACGGTCACGTGGACGTCTCCGGCCACGACCCCGGGTGGGGCGCGGCGGCCGGCGCGGTGGTGTCCACCAGCCAGGACTGGGCCCGGTTCTCCACCGCGCTGATGTCCGGCAAGTTGCTGCCCGCCGCCCAGCTGGCCCAGATGCGGGCCACGGTGCCGGTGGACCCCGCCCGGCCGGACGGGCCCGGCTACGGCCTGGGCGTCCAGACCGGCACGACCCCGTGCGGCACGTTCTGGGGTCACGACGGCGGCATGCCCGGCTACCTGACCACCACCCTCACCGACCGCACCGGCGGCCGCACGGCGAGCGTGGTCATCGCGACGGAGTACTGGGCCGAGTTCGAGTCCGACCCGAAGATCGCCAAGGCGGCCCAGGCGTTGCAGAGCGCGGTGACCTGCACGATGTTCGGCAAGCCGCGGGCTAGCTGACCGGCGCGGGCGCGGTGATGATCGCGGACACCAGGCTCTCGGCCTCGGCCCGCGACATCGCCGCCCCCGCGGCGTGGGCGGCCGCGAACCCGGCGGCCCCCAGGGCCTCCGTCGCCCGCCGCGTGATCGTCCGCACGTCGGCGTCGCCGGGCTCGTCCCAGCCGCGCAGCACGACAGCGGCCCCGAGCAGCCGCCCCGCCCGCTCACGATGATCAAACGGTGTCCGGACCCGCTGCCCTGCTTGCTCGCGGTCATCAAGCTGGGCCCCGTGCCGCTGTCCAGTCCGCCCAGCTTGGCCACCACCGGCCGCGGGCGGGCGGGACAGCTCGATGGCCGCGAGGGCGAGCGCGATGGCGGCGGCGACCGGGGTGTTCCACGTCAGCGTCACGTGCACCGCCGGGTGGTCGAGCCGGCGTACCGCCCGCTCGGGGTGGCCCTCGGCGACGTCCACGTGCGCGAGCACGCTCAGCAGCAGCGCGGCCAGGTGCGGCGTCGACCGGCCGGGCGCCGCCTCCGCCAGCCCCGCGCCGGCATGCTCGCGCGCCGCGTCGAGCCGCCCGGCCCGCCACTCCAGCCGGGCCAGCCCCAGGCGGACCTGCGCCCGCGACTCCGCCGACCCGGCCCTCTCCAGCAGGTACGCGAGCTGCCGCCGCCCGCCCTCCACGTCACCGGCCTCGGCCAGGTGCGTCGCGGCGGCCACCTCGCTCTCCATCGTGTGCTCGGCCATGCCGAGTTCCCGAAAGCAGCGGCCTGCCCGCTCGGCCATCCCCAGCGCGGCGGCCGGGTCGCCGCTGCGGCGCAGCGCCGTGTTCAGGGTGCTCAGCGTGGTTCCGAGGCCCCACCGCTCGCCGACCTCCTCGAACCCGGCCAGCGCCGCCCCCAGCAGCCGCGCCGCCTCGGCGGCGTGCCCGCCGTTCATGGTCAGCACGCCGCGGACCAGCAAGGCCAGCGACCGGCTCCAGAGATCCGTCCGCTCGCCCGAAGGGCTCGGCAGGCCGGCCCGCGAGCCCACGGCCAGCGCGAGCCCGGCCATGTCCAGAAGAGGGTGCGTGCCGGGCGCGGCCTGTTCCAGCGCCGTCCCGATCCGGGCGAAGGCCGCCGCGCCCTCGTCCGGACCGCTGATGGTCTCGGTGGTGGCCAGCGCGTGCGCGGCGACCACCAGCGCGCGGGATCGCGGATCGCTCGCGCCGCGGGTATCGAGGACCCGGCCGAGCAGGTCGAGCGACTCCGGCGGGTGATCGCGCAGGAACCAGAACCAGCTCAGCGCGACGCCGAGCCGTACCGCGAGATCGGCGTCGCCGGACTCGGCCGCCCACCGGATCGCGGCCGCCAGGTTGTCACGCTCCGCGCCGAGGCGGGCCAGCCAGCGCAGTTGCCCGGCGGTGCGCAGGTGCGGGTCGGCGGTCTCGGCCAGCCGGAGGAAGAACCTGGCGTGCCGGTCGCGTACGGCACCGGGCCGCTCCTGCCGCTGGAGCCCGTACTCCCGGATGGTCTCCAGCATGCGGTAGCGCGGCTCCAGCGGGTCGGCGGACTCGGCCGGGTGCAGCAGGGACTTGTCGACCAGAGCCGTCAGCAGCTCGCCGGCGTCGTCCATGCCGCCGATCGCCGCCGCCGCGTCCTCGGTGAAGGTGCCGGGCACGACCGCCAGCCGTTCCAGCAAGGTCCGCTCGTCGCCGTCGAGCAGGTCCCAGCTCCACGCCACCGCCGCGCTCAGGGTCTGATGGCGCGGCAACGCCGTACGGCTGCCGCCGCTCAGCAGCCGGAAGCGGTCGTCGAGCCGGGCCGCGACCGCCTCGACCGGCAGGGCGCGCAGCCGGGCCGCGGCCAGCTCGATCGCCAGCGGCAGGCCGTCCAGGCGGCGGCAGATCTCGACCGCGGCCGTCAGCGCGCCGCCTTCCAGGGCGAAACCGGGCTTCACCGCGGCGGCCCGGTCGTGAAACAGCCGGAGCGCGGCGCAGGCGCGCGCCCGCGCGGCCGTCGAGCCCGGTTCCGGCAGCTCCAGCGGGAGCACCGGGTGCAGGCTCTCGCCGTCGATCCGCAGGGGTTCGCGGCTGGTGGCCACCACCCGCAGTCCCGGGCAGCGGCCGAGGAGCGTCGCGGCGAGCGCGGCGGCGGCCTCGATCACGTGCTCGCAGTTGTCCAGCACCAGCACCACGTCGTCGCCGGCGAGGTTGCCGGCCAGGCGGTCCACGATCTCCTCCGGGGCGACCGGCCGCGCCGGGCCGGGCTGCTCGCGGGCCCGCAGCCGGTCGAGTACCGCCCGGGGCACGTCGCCGGCGCCGGCCGGGGCCAGGGGGACGAACCACACCCCGCCGGCCGGCGTGAGCCGCCTGCCGACGGTCGTGGCCAGCCGCGTCTTGCCCGACCCTCCAGGACCGGTCAGCGTGACCAGCCGGACCCGGCCGAGCAGCGCGGCCACGCGGCGTACGTCGTCGTCGCGGCCGACGAAGCTGGTCAGCGGGAGGTCCAGGTTGCCGGGCGGGCGGCGGCGTTCGCCGCGCAACACCGCCAGGTGGGCCTCGCGCAGGTGCGGGCCGGGATCAGTGCCGAAACTCTCCGCGAGCAGGGCGCGGACACGTTCGTAGGCGGCCAGCGCCTCACCGCCGCGGCCGGTCAGCGCCAGGGCCCGGATCAGCTGGGCGTGCAGGCGTTCGCGCACCGGGTGCGCGGCGCTCAGCGCGTCGAGTTCGGCGACCAGGTCGGGGTCGGCGCCCAGCGTCAGGTCGGCTTCGATCCGGTCCTCCAGGACGGCCAGCCTGGCGCGCTCCAGCCGTTCCGCCTCGGCGGCGGCGAACGGCGCCGCGCGCACGTCGGCCAGGGCGGGGCCGCGCCACAGGCTCAGGGCTTCGCGCAGGACGGCGGGGGCCTCGGCGGGCGAACGCCGTGCCTGGCGGGCCAGCCGTTCGAACCGGAGCGCGTCGACCGCGTCCGGCTCGACGGCCAGCCGGTAGCCGTCCGGGCCCGAGGTCAGCAGCCCCGGGTCGCCCAGCAGGCGCCGCAGCCGCGACACCAGCGTCTGCAGCGCGTGCAGGGGAGCCTCCGGCGCCGCCTCGTCCCACAGGTCCTCGGCCAGCGCGGCGGGCCGTACGGCATGCCCGGCCTCCAGCGCCAGCCGGGCCAGCAGCACCCGCAGCCGGGCGCCCCCGACCGGCGTCGGGCCGGAGGCGGTCTCCAGCGTCAGCGGACCGAGCACGCCGACCCGCACCCGCGCCCCGGCGCCCGCCTCGGTCTCCTTGGCCATGGCCAGAAGTGTGTCAGAGGGCGCGCGGCCCGCCGTACCAGGAGAGGGCCGACGGGGGTGAGGGTCAGTAGGAGCGGCCGAACAGCACGCGCTTGCCGTAGGCGGCGGGCTGCCCGCAGCGGACGCAGGCGCCGCTGTCGGGCGGCGCGTCCAGCGGGACGCACCGCGGCGTGGCGGCGCTCTCGGCCTTGATGTCGTTCTCGCACACGGCGCGGCCGCAGTGCAGGGCCGAGGCCCAGCCCGTGGTGACGGCGTCGGCGAACGCCTCCCAGGTGCCGACGGTACGGGTGCGGGCCTCGCGGAACTCGGTGGCCCGGCGCAGGAGGAAGGCCTGGAAGTCGGCGAGCACGCCGGGCATGATCGCGGCGACGGAGCCGAGCGGGATCGTCCGCTTGCCCTCCTCGCCCAGCCGCTTGGCCATGACCACGGTGCCGGACTCCAGCTCACGCGCACCGAGTTCGAGCCGGACCGGGGCGCCGCGCAGCTCCCAGTCGTTGAACCGGTAGCCGGGTGAGAGATGGTCGCGGTCGTCGACGTGCGCGCGGACGCCGGCCGCCTTGAGCCGGCCCGCCAGGTCGCGGGCGGCGGCCGTGACCTCCTCGCCGCGGCCGATCGGGACGATCACGACCTGGTACGGCGCGAGCCGGGGCGGCAGGACCAGCCCTTTGTCGTCGCCATGCGTCATGACGACGGCGCCGATCATCCGCGTGGTCATGCCCCACGACGTGGTGTGGCACCATTCGAGCCGCCCGGCGGGCGAGGTGTAGCGGATCTGAAAGGCTTTGGCGAAGTTCGTCCCCATGTAGTGGGAGGTGCCGGACTGAAGCGCCTTGCCGTCGCGCATCATGCCCTCGACGGTGAACGTGCGTTCCGCGCCCGCGAACCGCTCCCCTTCGGTCTTCTCACCGGGCACCACGGGCAGCGCCGCGATGTCGCGGCAGACCTCGGTGTACAGGCCGAGGGCGAGCATCGTCTCGCTCATCGCGCCCGCCTCGTCGGCGTGCGCGGTGTGACCCTCCTGCCACAGGAACTCCGTCGTGCGCAGGAACATCCGGGGCCGCAGCTCCCAGCGCACGACGTTCGCCCACTGGTTGAGCAGCAAGGGCAGGTCGCGGTGGGAGGACACCCAGGTGGCCATCATCTCGCCGACGATCGTCTCCGAGGTGGGCCGGACGACCAGCGGCTCTTCCAGCTCCTTGCCGCCCGCGTGCGTGACGACCGCGAGTTCGGGCGCGAAGCCCTCGACGTGCTGCGCCTCGCGTTGCAGGTAGCTCTCCGGGATCAGCAGCGGGAAGTACGCGTTCTCGTGGCCGGTGTCCTTGATCCGCTGGTCCAGCTCTCCCTGGAGGAGTTCCCACAGGCGGTAGCCGTACGGTCGGATGACCATGGTGCCCTTCGCCGGTCCCCGGTCGACGAGCTGGGCCTTGGCCACCAGCTCGTTGTACCAGGCAGAGAAGTCCTCGCTCTGAGGTGTCACACCGCGTTCGTCACGTCCCATGCAGGGAGGTTAGGAGGGCGGAGGGCCGGGGTCATCTGGTTTTCTCGCGTGCTGCCGTACGGTGGGTAGTCACTTTTCCCCGAAGAGAGGACATCATGACCGGGTACGCGCCGGTGAACGGCATGCAGATGTACTACGAGATCCACGGCTCCGGCGGGACGCCGCTGCTCCTGCTGCACGGCGGTCTGTTCAACATCGACCTGCAGTTCGGCGCGCTGATCCCGGGCCTGGCCGCGACCCGCCAGGTCATCGCCGCCGACTTCCAGGGGCATGGGCGCACCAACGACGTCGACCGGCCGCTGACCGTGGCCGACCTGGCCTCCGACGTCGTGGGCCTGCTGAAGCACCTGAACGTGCCGCGGGCGGACGTGTTCGGCTTCAGCGTCGGCGGCGCGGTCGCGCTGCACCTGGCGATCCGCCATCCCGAGCTGGTGCGCAAGGCGATCATCTCGTCGGTGTCCTTCCACCCCCGCGGGGACCGTTCTGAGAACACCGACGCCGTGGGCGAGATGACCGTCGACATGATCGCCGGCACCCCCATGGAGCAGGACTACCTCGCCAAGTCGCCGCACCCGGAGCGGCTGCAGACGCTGCTGGACAAGCTCGGCGCCTTCGACCCCGGCTTCGCCGGCTGGTCGGACGACGACGTCCGCGCCATCGCCGCACCCACCCTGATCACCGTGGGCGACTGCGACGCCGTCAAGCTCGATCACGCCGTGGAGTTCCTACGGCTGCGCGGCGGCGACGTCAACGGCGACTTCGTCGGTGTGCCCGCTTCACAGCTGGCGGTCTTCCCCGGCACGACCCATTTCAACGGACTCGGCCACACCGACGTGGTGCGTGACGTCGTGCTGACCTACCTGGACGCCCCGATGCCCGAGTAGGGCGCGGTCGGCTCAGGCGCAGAAGTCGGTGATGACGCGGGTGAGGACGTCGGTGAGGTGGTCCAGGGAGGCGAGGTCCACCCACTCGACGTCCGCGTGCGCGCCCCCGCCGTCGACGCCGAACAGCAGGCAGGGGATGCCGGCGCGGTCCAGGAGGGAGGCGTCGGTCCAGAAGGGTTCGCCGCGGACCGTGGGCGGGCGGCCGAGGACGGCCTGTGCGTGGCGGGTCACGGCGCGGACCACCTCCGCCTGCGGGTCCGCCTCGAACGGGTCGCGGCGCAGGCCGGGCTCCAGGCGGTAGCGGAAGCCGGGGACGGTGGCGGCCAGGTCGTCCAGGAGGGCGGTCAGTTCCGCCCGCGGATCCTCGCCGGGGACGGTGCGGCGCTCCACCGTGACGCGGCATTCGGCCGGGTAGGTGGACGGCTCGCGGCCGCCGCGGATGACGGAGGCGTGCACGGTTCCGGCGCCGAGCAGCGGGTGGGACGGGCTCCGCGCGAGCCGCGCTCCCAGGCGCTCCAGCGCGACCAGGAAGTGGCCGGCCTTGGCGATGGCGTCGACGCCGAGGTCGGGCCGCGAGCCATGGGCGGCGCGGCCCTCGATCACCACGTCGAACCAGGCGAAGCCCTTGTGGGCCAGCGTCACCTCCAGATGGCTCGGCTCGGTGACGATCGCCGCGTCGGCGGTGAAGGACCTCAGCACCTCCTCGGTGCCGAAGCTGGCGTGCTCCTCGTCGGCGACGCAGGCCAGGATGACGTCACCGCGCGGCCCGGCGTCGCGGGCGCGGGCCGCGGCGATCATCATGGCCGCGATGCCGCTCTTCATGTCGAACGCGCCCCGGCCGAACATCTTGCCGTCGTGGACGCGCGGGCCGAGGGGGTCGCCGTCGTAGCCGGCCGTACCCACGGTGTCGAGGTGGCCGTTGAGCATGAGCGACCGGCCGCCGCCGATGCCGCGGGCGACGGCGACGAGCGAGGGGCGGCCCGGACGTTCTTCCAGCCGGTGAACCTCGAAGCCGCGCCCGGCCAGCCACTTGCCGCAGTACCCGGCGACGGCGCTCTCGCCCGCCCCGCCGGGCACCAGGTCCGGGTTGACGGAGTCAAGGGCGATCAACCGCTCCAGAAGGCGTCCGGACTCCATGAACGATCAGGTTACGGACTCCGGGACCGGCTCGGCCAGCTTTCGTGCGGCGGCCATGGTGGCCCGGCCGGACGGCAGCCGGGCGGCGAACGCGATCGCGACGACCGCCGCCACGCCCGCGGCGATCAGCAGGACCTGCACGCTGACCACGTCGGCCAGCGGCCCGAACACGACGGTGCCGATGGGCGTGGCCAGGGCCATCACGATCGTGACGTAGCTGAACACGCGCCCCTGCATGCCGGGTTCGACGGTCTCCTGGATCAAGGTCATGAACGGGGTCGAGAACGGCGGCACCAGCAGCCCGATCAGGAACATGAACCCGTAGAAGACCCAGAGGTTGGTGCTCAGCCCGAGCGCGACGGTGGCGAGCCCGAAACCGTAGACGGCGATGAGGATCAGCCCCACCGGGCTGCGCTTGGCCAGCACCGTGGACATCAGGACGCCGCCGAGCAGCATGCCGACGCTGAAGGCGACCTCCAGGACGGCCAGCATCCACTCGTCGCGGCCGAAGGTGCGGGCGACCATCAGCGGCGTCATGAACGTGGGCGCCACGGTGAGCAGGAAGATCGTCGCGTACACGACGAGCAGCCAGCGCACGACCGGCTGGCTCTTGATGTAGCGCATGCCCTCGACCAGGTCCTGCCGGTAGGAGGCGGTCGACTCGGCCACCCGCTCCAGCGTCGGGACGGCGACCAGGGCGAGCAGCCCGATGCCGATGACCGCGGTGACCACGTCCAGGAAGAAGACCGGGACGACGCCGAAGGCGGCGAAGATCGCTCCGGCGGCGGCGGGCGCGAGCAGCGCCATCGCCGAGTGGATCGTCTGGAAGATCCCGTTGACGCGCATCAGGTGCTCGCTGGGCACGATCTGCGGGATCATCGCCTGCACCGCGGGGGTCTGGACGCCTGCCCCCACCGAGCGCACCGCGACGGCCAGCAGGACGATCCACAGGTCGGTCACGCCGTTGGCCATCAATATCGCCAGCACCAGCGTCGCCGCGGCGATGCCGCCGTCGGCGATCATCACGAGCACACGGCGGTTCATCCGGTCGGCCAGCACCCCGCCGAAGATCGACACCACGCCCTGCGGCAGGAACGCGGCCACCGCGTAGAGGGCGACCGCCAGCCCGGACTGAGTCTGCAGCGTCACCCACCACATGACCACGTACTGCACGATCATCGAGCCGAACAGCGAAACCGTCTGCCCGGTCAGGAAAAGGGCGACGTTGCGCCGCCAGCCGGTGGTCGTGGTCATGTCGTCTTCCTCTGTGCGCTTGGATCAGTACGCGGGCCACCCTGCCAAGCGGGGATCACCAGCTAACTTCGAACGGTTGAGCGACCCGAGAGATTCCCGCCGGCCGTCATCGGGAGATCAGGACCACGAACTCGTTGCCGTCGGGGTCGGTCATCTCCACCCGGTCCTCGCTCTGCCCGGCCACCGCGGCGCCGAGGGAGACGAGACGGTCGACCTCCTCCTGACCGGAGGCGGAGAGGTCGAGGTAGAGCCTGTTCTTCCCGAGTTTGGGCGCCACGGGCGGACCGCCCCACGTGATCTTCGAGCCGCCGTGCGGCGACTGGATCGCGGTCTCCTCGTCCTGGTCCCAGACCAGCGGCCAGCCCAGAGCCTCGCTCCAGAAGTAGCCGACCGCCTGCGTGCCGTCGGACGACAGCGCGCCGATGAACCCGGTGCCGGCCAGGAACTTGTTGCCCGCCTCGATGACGCAGAACTCGTTGCCCTCGGGGTCGGCCAGCACCACATGCCCCTCTTCCGGCAACTGCCCGACGTCGATGTGCTCGGCGCCCAGTTCGAGGGCCCGCGCCACGGTCCGCTCCTGGCCCTCGGGGGACTCGCTCGTCAGATCGAAGTGACACTGGTTCGGGCCCAGCTTCTCGGCCGGGCTCGGAAGGAACCGGAGGGGAAACTCGGTGTCGGCGCCCGGCAGCAGCACCACGCCGTCGCGGGGGTCCTCGGTCACTTCCCGGCCCAGGAGCTCGCCCCAGAAGCGGGCGAGACGGAGTGGATCTTTGGCGTCGAAGCAGAGCGCGGCGAGCTGAGAGGTCATCCGGCATCTCCCATCAGGTGATGTGCGGCACGCACACCAGGCGTGTGAACGACGCAACGCTAGTCGGCCCGCTGACGGCGCCGCCAACGCTTTAATCCGGCGGCCTTGCGCGTCCGGCAGCCCGCACGACCATCGTCTTGCGGATCCGGCAAGACCTCGTGCCACATCCGCATACCCGCTCTAACGTGGGGATATGCACCCACACGACGCCTCTCACCACGCCCAGGCGGAAATCCTCGACCTGGACGCCGAAGTCCTCGCCGGCCACCTCGCCGCCATCACCGCATGGCTGCCGATCGACACGCCCCCTCGCCGGATCGTGGACCTCGGCAGCGGAACGGGCGCCGGCACCTTCGCCCTCCTCACCCGCTTCCCCGAGGCGCACGTCATCGCCGTCGACTCCTCGCCCGAGCACCTGCACCGCCTGCGCGAGAAGGCGGGTACCCGCGAGGTGGTCACCATCCAGGCCGACCTCGACACCGGCTGGCCCGATCTGGGCACGCCCGATCTCGTGTGGGCCTCGGCCTCCCTGCACCACCTGGCCGACCCCGGCCGCGCGCTGCGCGAGGTCGGCGACATCCTCGCGCCCGGCGGGCTGCTCGCCGTCGTCGAACTGGCCGGCTTCCCCAGATTCCTGCCCGAGTACGCCCCGCAGGACCGCCCCGGCCTGGAAGAACGCTGCCACGCGGCGAGCGCCCGCTTCCACGCCGAGCACGTGCCGCACCGCGGCGCCGACTGGGGACCGAAGCTGACCGCCGCCGGATTCGTCATCGAGGGCGAACGCACGCTCACCGTCAACATCGGCGGCTCCGGCAACGAGGCGGTCGGCCGCTACGCCCTCGCCAGCCTGAGCCGCATCCGCGAGGGCGTCGCCGGCCTCCTCGCGCCGGAGGACCTCGCCGCGCTCGACCGCCTGCTCGACACCGAAGGCCCGCACAGCATCCTGCGCCGCGACGACCTCATGGTCCGCACCGAACGCACCGTCTGGGCGGCCCGCCCGAAGGGATGATCACGACCATCCGGCCGGCGGGCGCTCAGGCCGGATCGCCGGTGTGCGCGAGGGCCGAGGGGGTCAGCCGGCCGACGATGGCCGGGGCCTCGTGGACGAGGCCGTCGTCCTCCACCGCCTCGACCATGAAACGGGCGTAGTCCACGCGACGGGTCAGGTTGCTCGCGAGGATCGGATCGCCCACGTGCCGGCTCCACACCGGCAGGCCCTGGCTCTCGCCCTCCTCCAAGTCGCTGCCGCGCACGACCGTCCAGCGGGTGTCGCTGGCGAAGATCCGCCGGCACGCCTCCACCTGGTCGTCCACGTCGACGACCCCGGCGATCTTGGCCAGCCGGCCGAACACGGCGGCGTACAGCTTGAAGGCCCGGGGATAGACGTCCTTCCCGTCGCGGGTGATGTGCCAGCCGCAGGAGAACACCAGGCGGGCGTCCTTGCGCGCGTGGTCGAGGACGGCCTGGGCCGTACCGGAGGCATAGCGTTTCCTGCCCCAGGGCACCAGCACCGTGAGGACGGCGTCGCAGTCCCGCACCGCCCGCGCGATGATCGCGGGGGTGTTGGTGGCTCCGGGGATCACCGTGACGCGCCCCTCGAAGTCGGCGAGCTTGGCCACGCTCTGCTCCCGGCACACGCCCACGACCTCGTAGCCCCGGTCCAGCGCGTGCCGCACCAGGTAGCGCCCGAGCTTTCCCGACGCGCCGACGACGCACACCTTCTTGCCCGAACCGATCGGTTCCACGGCCCGCTCCTCTGCTCCGCAACACCTACACTTACGGCGTAAGGGTAGAACCTTGCAGTGTAAGGTTGTCAAGCCGTCCCAGCAGAACAGGCAGGAGAACGTCGTGGACGCCGAGACAGCCGGCACGCCTGCGCCCCGGCGCAACTCGCTCACCAAGGAGGTGGTGATCCGTACGGCGGTCGCGCTGGCCGACGAGGCGGGCACCGGCGTGCCGAGCATGCGCAGGCTCGGTGACCGCCTCGGCATCGAGGCCATGTCGCTCTACCACCACTTCCGCAACAAGGACCTGATCCTCGACGGCATGATCGACCTGGTCTTCGGCGAGATCGAACTCCCGCCCGCCGGCATGGACTGGCAGGCGGCGATGCGCCGCCGGTCGGCCTCGATGCGCGCGGCCCTCACCCGCCACCCGTGGGCGATCCGCCTCATGGACTCGCGCACCAACCCCGGCAACGCCACCCTGCGCCACCACGACGCGGTCATCGGCTGCCTGCGCTCGGGCGGCTTCTCGATCGCCGGCGCCTCGCACGCGATCTCGGTGCTGGACGGCTACATCTACGGGTTCACGCTCCAGGAGCTCAGCCTGCCGTTCACCTCGCCGGAGGGGCTGGAGGACGTGGCGGGTTCGATCATGGAGCAGCTGCCGCACGAGGAGTTCCCGCATCTCAGCGAGATGCTCGCCGAGCGGGGTCTCAAGGGTGACTACGCCTACCAGGAGGAGTTCGACGTCGGCCTCGGGCTGATCCTCGACGGGCTGGAGCGCCGGCGGGAAGGCTGGCGGTAGCCGGTGGTCAGGCCAGGAAGCGCAGCAGTTCCTTGGTGACGAACCGGGGGTTCTCCTCCACGAGCCAGTGCCCGGCCTTCGGCACGTCCACCGCCCGCACGATGTTGGTCAGGCGCGGGGCCACCGTGGCCTTGATCGCCTTGATCTGGCCCTGGGCGCTCATGACCAGGGCCGGGACGCGGACCGGCTTGGCCGCTTTGGCGTCGCCGACGTCCTTGTCCAGGCTGCGGTAGAGGTCGAAGCCGCCGGACAGGGCCGCGGGGCGGCTGTAGGTCCTGGCGTACTCGTTGATCTCGGCGTCGGTGAACGGGGATCGGGTCGAGGTGCCGCCGAACGCGGTGCCGCCGAAGGAGACCTGGGGGTAGAACAGGGCCAGGTAGTCGCGGACGTCGTCCCCCACTACCGTCTCGGGGACCTTGGGCTGGGAGTGGAAGGCGATGTGCCAGCTCAGCGAGCGGTAGGTGCGCGCGTCGATGCCGGGGCCGGGCAGCGGCAGGTCCAGGTAGCCGAGGCGGGCGGTGTCGGCCGGGAACTGGGCGGCGTACTGGAAGGCCACGGCGGCGCCGAGGTCGTGCCCGATCACGCGGGCGTCCCGCACACCCAGGCGCTCGGCCATCAGGGTGTGGACGTAGCGGGCGAGGGTGGCCTTGTCGTAGCCGGTCGGGGAGCCGGTGCTGTCGCCCAGTCCGGGCAGGTCGACGGCGTAGACGGTGTGGTGCTTGGCCAGCTCGGGCATGATCGGCCACCAGCCGTACCAGGTCTGCGGCCAGCCGTGCAGCAGGACGACCGGCGGACCGCTGCCGCCGGCCACGTAGTGCATCCGGACGCCGTCCACGTCGGCGAACTCGTGCCGGAAGGTGCTCGTGAACTTGGGGTCGTTCCGCGTGGCGGCGGTGTGGGCGGGAGCGGAGGTGGGAGCGGGAGCGGGCCCGGCCGCCGGTGCGGCGCAGGCGCCCGCGCCGGCGGTGAGCAGGACGGCGAGCGTGAGAGAGGCCATCGTGCGCAGAAGACGGCGTGGCCGTGGTGCGGAGATCATGTGTTCCTGTCCTGGATGAAGGGGTGGAGTCAGCGGCCGGTCGCGCCGTCGATCAGTTCGCGGAGGATGTCCGCGTGACCGGCATGGCGGCCGGTCTCCTCGATCATGTGGACGAGCGCCCAGCGGACACTGCCCGGGTCGGTGTTCCGGTCGAGAACCTCGTTCGCGCGCTCGACCGTCTCCCGGTAGCGGGTGACGACGTCGGCGACGCTGTCGGCCGGCGCCGCCCGGAAGGTCGACGGCCAGTTGGTGACCTTGTCCCCGAGGAACGTCGCGCGCTCGACGAACGTGAGGTGGTTGAGCAGGCCGAGCAGGTTCGTGCCCGACGGCACTCCCGCCGTTCTGACCTGGGGTTCCGGGGCGCCGTCGACCTTCGCGGCGATCGAGTTCCTGAGGTAGTCGAGGAAGCCGCGCAGGACCTCGGTCTCGCCGCCGCCGGTGCGGGGCGGCGGAGTGTCTCTACGGGTCATCGTGATCTCCTTACGGTGCCGTGCGGCGGATGAGCAGGACGTGGTCGGTCACCTCGGCGGTACGCCCGCCGGGACCGGTCGCGATCCGGCGGGGCGCGTCGGCCCGTTCGACCGTCCACGTCGCCGGGTCCAGATCGATCCCCGCTGCGACCTCCAGCGGGGCGGGAAACCGGGCATCGGGATCCTGGTTCCACGACCACGGCGTGGCCGAGCCGTGGTCGACGACCAGCAGGCGCCCGTCCACGCGCAGCGCGTGCGCGGCCACCCGCAGCACGCTCGCCCTGTCCAGGCCGAACGGGGTGTGCAGGTAGTGGGCGCAGATCAGGTCGTACCCGCCTCGCGGGAAGGATTCACGCAGGTCATGCCGCTCGGCGACGACCCGCTCGCCCAGGCCGCGGGAACGGGCCAGGCGGGCGAGCCGTTCGACCGCCACGGCCGAGATGTCGGCGGCGGTGACGTGCCAGCCGCGGCGGGCCAGCCACAGCGCGTCCCCGCCGGCGCCGCAGCCGAGGTCCAGCGCGGCGCCGGGCGGCAGGTCCGCGACCGTCTCGGCGAGGCGGTCGTTCGGCCGGGGGTCGGTGGCGGCCGGGCGGGCGGTGTGGACGCCGTCCCAGAACGTGGCCGCATCGGTGGTGCTCATCGAGGTTCCTTCCGTCGTGACGCGCCCAGGTTCACCGGGCTTGCCATGGTTCGGCAAGGAAACTTGCGGTTCTGGCAAGATGGCCCCGTGGACCAAGAAACGGATGACGTGCTCGACGGCGTGGGGACCCGGCTGCGTACGCTGCGGCGGGAACGCGGCCTCACCCTCGCCGACCTCGCCGCGACCACCGGGGTGTCGGAGAGCACCCTGTCCCGGCTGGAAAGCGGGCAGCGCCGGGCGACGCTGGAGTTGTTGCTGCCGCTGGCGCGTACCTACGACGTGCCGCTGGACGACCTGGTCGGCGCTCCGCGCACGGGCGACCCCCGCATCCACCTGAAGCCGGTGCAACGTTTCGGGATGATCTTCATCCCGTTGTCCAGGCGGCCGGGCGGGGTGCACGCGTTCAAGATGATCATCCCGGCCGTGCCGGAGCCGCTCGAGCCGACCCCGCAGACCCACGACGGCTTCGAGTGGCTGTACGTGCTCAGCGGGCGGCTGCGGCTGGTGCTCGGGGAGCGTGACCTGACGCTTCCGGCCGGGGAGGCGGCCGAGTTCGACACGTCCCTGCCGCACTGGCTGGGCAGCGCCGACGGGGGAGCGGTCGAGCTGCTCATCCTGTTCGGCCTGCAGGGCGAGCGCGCGCACGTACGCGCGCACCCTCACGAACGCCGCTGACCTGGTATTTCCATATGGAGTTATACCAGCGTTTACAAATTCCCTTCCCATCAGATCAGGAATATGGTCAAACGCTTTTCCTATACGGAAAGAGTTCCGGCAATTTCCGCCCTTCCTTAATTGCCAATCGGTGATTAAAATCACGTCGATGACGACGCATCTGGCTCGTTACCTCACACCGATGGAGGACAGCTCCCGGTGGGACGGGTTCGAATTCCGGCCTGGCGACATTGTCATCAATTCGCCGGCGAAGTGCGGCACCACCTGGACGCAGATGATCTGCGCGCTCCTGATCTTCCAGACGCCCCGGCTGCCCGCGCCCCTGTCCAGCCTCTCCCCGTGGATCGACATGCTCGTGCGTCCGAAGCAGGAGGTCTGGGACCGCCTGGCCGCGCAGCAGCACCGCCGTTTCATCAAGACCCACATCCCGCTCGACGGAATCCCGAGCGATCCGCAGGTCACCTACATCACCGTGGGCCGTGACCCCCGCGACGTCGCCATATCCCTGCGCAGCCACGGCAAGAACCTCAAGCGCGACGTGATCCGCCGCCTGATCAACCAGGCCGCCCACCCCGGTCCCGGCGGGTCGGAGGCGCCGGTGGACGCCTATGACGAGCGGGACCTGCTCGACGAGCGGTCGTACACCTTACGCTGGGTGGACAACGACGACTCGCCGTTCGTCAACCTCGACTCGCTGCGTGCGCTGATCTGGACGCAGAGCCGCGCCTGGATGCGCCGCGAGCAGCCGAACGTCATCCTGCTGCACTACGCCGACCTGTCCGCCGACCTCGCCGGGCAGATGCGCCGCCTCGCGGAGCGGCTCGGCATCGACATCCCCGAGAGCAGGTGGCCCGAACTGGTCGAGGCGGCCACGTTCCGGCAGATGCGCGACCGCGCGACCGAACTGGCGCCCGACGAGCAACTGGGCTACATCCGTGATCGCGAACGCTTTTTCCGCAGCGGCAAGTCAGGCGAATGGGAGCAGTTCCTCACCACTGAGGACCGGGCGCGCTACGACCGCCGGATGGCCGAACTCGCGGAGCCCGGCTTGCTGGAATGGCTCCATCACAGACCCGATAACCGATGATAAATCAGGAAATTCCGGATAAACCACCCGACGCGCTTGAGTTTGTGACGGTCGAGCGCGTCCCCTCGTTAGGCGGCATTTCCGAGCGTGTGTGGAATGACGTCGCCGACCCGCGGGACCTGTACCAGAGCCACGCGTGGCTGCGGGCCCTGGAGCAGTCCGGTGACGCACCCGTCACGTACCTGATAGCCCGGCGGCCCGGGGACCCGCGCGTCCTCGGCGCCCTGCCCCTCTACGACTCACTCCCCAGCCGCGGCGACTACCTGAGCTGGCCCGAACTGCACTTTCGCGACCTCATCGCCGCGAGCTCGCGCGGTGGCCGGCTGGGACTGCTGGCCGGCTCCTGCGCGGGGTTCGGCACGCGGCTCATCGTGGACCGCGCCCTGCCGAGCCCGGCCAGGACCGCCGTCCTGCGCGCGCTCCGGGACGCCGCCCGCGCCGTCGCGGCCGAGCGCGGGCTCCCGTACACCTTCTTCCTGTTTCTCGACGCCGCCGCGTGGAGAGACCTCGCACCGGTGACCGCAGACGGAGATCACCACCGGCTGGCGAGCGTCGCGCAGACCGAGCTGGAACTCCCCGGAGCGGGCTTCGAGGACTACCTGGCGACGCTGCCGCGCAACACCCGCACCAGCGCGCGCAGGGAGACAGGGGTCTTCGCCAAGGAGTGTTCGGCCGAGACCGTGCCTCTCCGGGAAGCCATCCCGGCCGTGGCTCCGATGATCGTGAACGTGCGGGCCAAGCACGGGATGGCGTACAGCGTGGACGTGGTCACGCGGCGCCTGTCGGCCTATGCCCGCGCGCTCGGGGACGCCGCGGCCACGGCCCTGCTGTGCCGGGCGGGGAGCCGGCTCGTCGGCGCCGGGGTCATGTGCCGCTGGCATGACCGGCTGTACGTGACCGATTTCGGGCGCCTCGAAGACGGGGCGCCCGACCCGTTCGTGTACTTCAACGCGGCGATCTACGAACCCGTCAAGCACGCCTACGCGGCCGGGCTGTCGAGGGTCGTCACCGGCGCGGGGGCGGAGCTGGGCAAGGCCCGGCGCGGTTCGGCCGTGCTCCCGCTGGTGCACCTGGCGTGGGCGGCGGACGGCCGGGACCGGCGGATCGGCACCGCGCAGGCGGAGGAACGCAGGACGCACTGGCGCCAGTTACGCAGCGCTCACCCCACGTACTTCCCCGCGGTGTGGGATGAGCTGTTGTGACGTGACAACGAGGGAGAACAGCGTGAGCCGAGGCCACGAACGGGGGCTTCTCGGACGGCCTCGGGACCCGGGCGCCGTCGCCCTGGTCCACGAGGGCCGTGCCTTCACCTTCGGCGACGTCGCCGCACTCGGCGCGGACGTCGGCAACCATGTCGGGAGTCACCTACTGAAGCGCCGCGTGGTGGGCGTGCCGGCCGAGCGGAGCCCGGAGTTCGTCGCGCGGCTCGCGGGGGTCTGGGCGGCGGGAGCCGTACCGGCGATCCTGGGGGACTGGGGTCCCGAGCGGGTACGCGGCGCGCTGACGGCCGCCCGCGCCGCGGCGACCTTCGGACCGTCGGGCGCCCTGGAACTTCTGGACACCACCGCGGACGAGCAGCCGCAAGAGGCCAGCCACATCCTCTTCACCTCCGGCACGACGGGCAGCCCCAAGGGGATCGTGGTCGGGCGACCCGCTTTCGAGGCCGCCAGCACGGCGTTCTTCGACGAACTGCCCATGGACGGATCCGATCGGGTCGCCTTCCTCAGCAGGCCGGGCCACGACCCGAGCCTGCGGGAGCTGATCGCGCCCTGGCTCACCGGCGCGACGTTGTTCATCCCCGGCCGCCGCACGGCGGCCGATCCCCGGCTGACGGCGGCCTGGCTGGCGGAGCACGCCATCACCGTGCTCCAGGGCTCCCCGGTCCTGCTGCGGCTCATGGCGGGCTCGTCGCCGCCCGTCGGCAGCCTGCGGCTGGTCTGCTCGGCGGGGGCCCGGCTCACGGCCGCGACGCTGCGGGCGACGGCCCGGTTCGCCCCCAACGCCACCATCGCCAACTGTTACGGCGCGTCGGAGACCCCGCAGGTGCTGTGCATGCACCGGGTGCCGCCCGGAGAGGGGGCCGTGAGCGAGGACCCGGTTCCCATCGGACGCCCCCTCGGCCATGCCGTCACCAGGATCGTCCCCGCCGACGGTGAAGGGCGGCTGCACGTTGAAGAAGCCGCCTGCGCGCTCGGCTACACCGACGGAACGCCTCTGCTGTCTCCCGGCCAGGACGGGCGCGGCTGGTACGACACCGGTGACATCGTCAGCCGGCTGCCGGACGGCTCGATGTGCTTCGTCCGGCGGGCGGACCGGCAGGTCCAGGTCAACGGCGCCCGCGTGGAACTGGACGAGGTCGAGGGCGCGGCGGCCAAGGTCGCCGGTGTCGTCGAGTCGGTGGCGACGTTCGTCGAGGACGGCGGGGGCGTCGGGTCCGTGCGCCTGACCGTCGTGGGCGGCACCACGACGGAGGACGAGGTCCGCGCGGTGCTGCGCGACTACCTGGACCCCGCGGTCATGCCGTCGAGCATCGAGGTGCGGGACGCGTGGCCGGACGACGACCAAGGCGACGACGACCCGGCGACGCTGATGGAGGTTCTGCGCGAGAGCGCGCGGTCGGCTCTCGGCGGCGGCGAGATCGACCCTGACGGCGGCTTCTTCGAGGCCGGGTTCACGTCGATGTCGCTCATGGCCTTCGTGTCGGAGGTCTCGGTCCGGCTCGGGACGGAGATCTCTCCCCTGCTGGTCTTCCAGTATCCGAGCCTGAACAGCTTCGCCGGCTATCTTCGGAGGGCGGATGATGATGGGCAACCTCGTTGAGCCGATCGCGATCGTCGGGATGGCCGGCCGGTTCCCGGCGGCGCCGGACACCCGGCGGCTCTGGGAGAACCTCGTGGCCGGCGAGGAAGCGGTGCGTTTCCCCGCCGAGGCCGAACTCCGCGCGAGCGGCGTGCCGGGCGCGGCGCTGGAGGACGCGGCCTACGTCAGGGCGGTGGCGGAACCGGCGGGCCTCGACCTGTTCGACGCCGGGTTCTTCGGCCTGACCCGGCGGGAGGCCGAGACCTGCGACCCCCAGCTACGGCTGTATCTGGAGACCGCGCACGCCGCCGTCGAGAACGCGGGCTACGACCCCGCGAAACTGGGCAGAACGGGCGTGTTCTCGTCGGTCGCCGCGAACCGCTATGCCATCGGCCGGGTGCTCGGCAGCCTGGAGGCCCTGCGCAGCGCCACCGGCATGGCCGCCGGCATGTGGAACAACCCCGACAGCGCCTCGACGCTGGTCTCCTACAAGCTGAACCTGCACGGGCCGAGCATGACCGTGCAGACCGCGTGTTCGAGCTCGCTCGTGGCCGTGCATCTGGCCGTGAACGCGCTGCGCCTCCAGGAGTGCGACGTCGCGCTGGCCGGTGGCGCGGACGTCGAGTTCCCGGTCGGTCACGGGTACTGGTGGGCCCAGGACGGCCCGCTGAGCCGCGACGGCCACTGCCGCCCCTTCGACGCGGCCGCCACCGGCACGATCTTCGCCAGCGGCGCCGGCGTCGTGGTGCTCAAGCGGCTGGCCGACGCCCTGGCCGACGGGGACCGGATCTCCGCGGTGATCCGCGCCGTGGCGGTCAACAACGACGGCGCGGCCAAGGTCGGCTTCACCGCGCCCAGCGCCGACCGGCAGGCGGAGGTCGTGCTGAGCGCCATGGAGGCCGCCGACGTGGGCCCCGAGGACATCGGGTACGTGGAGGCGCACGCCACCGCGACCCGCCTGGGTGATGCCATCGAGATCTCGGCGCTGAAGAAGGCGTTCCGCGGCCGGGCCCCGTCGCAACCCGCGGTCCCGATCGGATCGATCAAGGGAAACGTGGGCCACCTGGGTCACGCGTCGGGCATCACCTCGCTGATCAAGGCGGCGCTGTCGCTGAGCCACGAGCAGATTCCGGCGAGCATCAACGTCGAGAACGTCAACCCGCTGCTCGGCCTCGAGAACTCGCCGTTCGTCGTCAACGACAAGTCGCGGCCGTGGCCGCGACAGGATGGCCGGCGGCGCCTGGCCGGGGTCAGCTCCTTCGGCATCGGCGGCACGAACGCGCACGCGATCCTCGAAGAGGCGCCGTCCCGCGTGACCGAACCGGCTCCGGAGCCGGTGCAGCTGATCGTCTGGTCGGGACGGACCCCGGCCGCGGCCGAGGCGTATCCGCAGCGGCTCGCCCGGTTCTTCGAGGACAGCGCGGAGCCGCTCTCCGACGTCGCGTTCACCCTGCAGAAGGGGCGCACGCCGCACCCGGTCCGGGGAGCCGTGGTGGTGGAGAGCGTGGCCGACGCGGCCGCCGCCGTTCTCGATCCCGCGCGGCGGATCGTGACGCCGGAGGAGCGGGCGGAGCGCGGCACCGTGTTCCTGTTCCCGGGAGAAGAGGCGCGGCACGAACGTATGGCGGCGGAGCTCCATCGCACCGAGCCGGTGTTCCGCGCGGCGTTCGACGAGTGTTCCGCCCTGTTCGCGACCCAGGGGCGGCGGGACGCGTCGCCGTTCAGCGTCGAGTACGCGCTGGGACGGCTGTGGCTGACGCTGGGCGTCGAGCCCGGCGCGCTGCTCGGCCAGGGCGTCGGAGAGCTCGCGGCCGCCGCGCTCGCCGAGGTGTTCACACTCCCGGAAGCGGTACGGCTGGTCAGCGCCCGTGCGAGCGGCTCCGCCGAACGCCTGCGCCAGGCCTTCGACGGCATCGCGCCGCGCAGACCCCGCTGGAAGATCTACTCCGCCTCCACCGGCGGCCCGGCCGAGACGCGGAGCGTGGACTTCTGGATCCGGCAGCTCACCGGGCCCGCCCTGTTCTCGCAGGCGCTGGAGGCCGTGCTGTCGGACGGTGACCGGGTGCTGCTGGAGGTGGGCCCGGGGCGGACGCTCACCACCCTGGCCCGCGCGCATCCGCAGGTACGCGCCAAGCGGCACCTGGCGATCCCGACCCTCCCGAGCGGGCCGTCGAAGGGCGCCACGGAACGCAGCTCCTTCCTGCACGCCCTGGCCCGGCTGTGGACCCTGGGCACGGAGGTGAACTGGCCGGCGGGGCCGCGTGCGCGCGTACCGCTGCCGGGATATCCGTACCAGCGCGAGCGGTTCTGGATCGAGCAGCGCGCCGCGCCCGTCGTCGAGGAAGTCGAGGAAACGGAACGCCAGGCGGTGTTCCGGCTTCCCACGTGGGTGGAGGCCGCACCTGCCGCACCTGACGGTGCTGACGTTCCCGGTCCCTCGCTGGTGTTCCTGCCCGCCGACGCGCGACGGGCCGGCGACCTGCTCGCCCTGCTCGGCGACGTGCCGCGGGTGCCGTACGGCACCGCGTCCGCCGACGTCGCCCGGCTGCTGGACGAGCTGCGAGATGAGCACCGGTACCCGGAGCTCATCATCGACGCGACACAGCTCGGCGCCCTGGCCGAACCCGATCTGAGCGGCATCGACGCCCAGCTCGACGCCGGATTCCACCGCCTCGTCGAGCTTCTGCGGGAGGCGGCGCGCCGGGCGCCCGACACGCGCGCCCGCGACGTCCTGGTCCTCGCCGAGCGGTCCGCGGACGTGACGGGCGGCGAAAGCGTGCATCCGGTACGCGCCATGCTGCTCGGCCTCCTGCGGAGCTACATGCTCGAGAACCCGCGCGCCATGTGCAAGCTCGTCGACGTCCAGGACGGCGTCAGCGGAGATCGGCTGCTCGCGGAGCTGCGCGGCCCGCGTCGCTCGGAGATCGTCGCCCTGCGCGGGGACCGGCGCTGGGTCCCCGGCGAGCGCGAACTCGTCCCCGGCGGTCCCGGCCCGGTCGACCTGCGGCACGGAGGCGCCTACGTCATCACCGGCGGGCTCGGCGGCCTCGGCCTGGCCGTGGCGCGCGGCCTGGCGGAGACCGGTACACGGCCGCGGCTGCTGCTGCTCGGCCGCACCGCGACGGACGGGCACGACGCCGCGCTCGCCGCGATCCGGGCCCTGGGCGCCGAGTGCCGCTTCGAGACCTGCGACGTGACCGACACGGCCGCGCTGCGGCGCGTGCTCGACTCCTTCGGGGTCGTCAACGGGGTGTTCCACCTCGCGGGCGTGGCGGGCGACGGCATGATCCAGTTCCGGACGCGGGCGCAGATGGCGGCGACGCTCGCGCCCAAGGTTCACGGAACGCTGGCGCTGGTCGAGGTCCTGCGGGGCCGGGCCGGCCTGGACTTCTTCGTGGCCTTCTCCAGTCGCGCCGCGCTGCGGGGCCTGGTCGGCAGCGCCGACTACGCCGCGGCGAACGCCTTCCTCGACGCGGTGGTACGCCGCCAGCCCTTGGCCGGGGTCGCCTCGACCACCATCAACTGGCCGTCGTGGTCCGAGGTCGGTATGGCCGCCCGCCAGAGCGCGCGTGCGGCGTCGGCGACGGAGGTGCGGTGGTCGGCCCCGCTGTCGGCCGAGGACTATCCGATCCTGGACGAACACCGCATGGACGGCGTCCCGGTGCTGCCCGGCACCGCCCAGGTCGACTTCGTGCTGCGCGCCTTCCGCGAGGCGATCGGCCACCCGGACGGGCAGCCCGCGCAGCTGCGCCACATGGTCTTCCGGCAGCCGATCACCACCCCGGAGCCCGTCTGCCTGGAGGTCGGCTTCGAGCCGCACGATGACTCCTGGCGGTTCACCGTCCGCACCGCGCCGCCGTCCTCCGGCGACTACCGCGTCCACACGACGGGTGAGATCGGGCTGGTGGACGCCGGCGCCGGTGAGGTGGACCTGGACGGCCTGCGCGCGTCGCTGCCCGATCGGCGGGTGCCCGTCAACGACGCCGGGAACCGGCTGTTCACCATCGGCCCGCACTGGCCGGAGGAGGAGATCTGGACCTCCGGGGCGGACGCGGGCACGAAGCTGGCCGTCCTCACCTTCCCCGAGGCGTTCGGCCACGAGCTCGGTGAGCACGCGCTGCACCCCACCCTCCTGGACGCGGCGGTGTCACTGGCCCGCGATCCCGACCATGAGCCGCCGCACGCGCCGTTCGCCTACCAGTCGATCGTGGTGCACCGGCCGATCCCGGCGCGTGCGTACAGCCACATCCGCCGCCGCCCGAGCGGTTCTGACACGATCGTGGCCGACATCGACGTGCTGACGGCCGCCGGTGAGGTCGCGGTCGAGGTCAGGGGCTTCACCATGCGCCGCGTCGACGAGTCCATGGTGGCCCCGCGCGAGCAGCGAGGCGCCGGCGACGGGATCACGCCCGCGACCGGGGTCGGCATGCTGCTGCGCATCCTGCGGGGACCCGGCCACCGGCAGGTGGCGATCACCATGTCGGGGGAGGACGCGGTCCTGCGGAACGCCGCGGTCAGGCCGGACGCCCCGGACGTCGAGCGGCCTAGCTCACCCAGGCGCGACCCGGGCGGCGCGCCGTCGGAGGAGGAGTCACTGGAGGTCCGGCTGACGCGGATGTGGTGCGCCGCGTTCGGCGCGGACGCGGTCGGCCCCGACGACGACTTCTTCGAGCTGGGCGGCGACTCCTTCACCGCGGTGGAGCTGGTGGAGGAGATCCGCCGGGCGTTCGGCGTGGACGTCGGCATCGCGGCCATCTTCGACCACCCGACGGTCACCGAACTGGTCGCCGAGCTGCGGCGGCTGACCGGGTGAGATCAGCGAACCTTTCCGACCCATTCGCGAAGCGTCTCGGGATCGAGCCGCTCGACCATCTGGTGGCCGCCCTCGACCATCTGGACCGACACCTCGTCCGTCGTGTACTGGTTCCAGTCGTTGAGACACTCGGTGTCGCAGGAGCTCGCGTCGCCGGTGGCGCCGACCGCGATGATCGGCGTGTGCAGCATCGGGCGCGGATCCGCCTCCAGATAGCGGTTGAGCAGGTGGTACTCGGATCGCCACAGACGTGCGTACTCCGGCAGGGCCGCCGTGTCCGTGATGTGCCGCGGCGCCTCGATCTCCTCGGCCAGCGCCCGGTCGGGCAGCTCGGCCAGAGGGGAGAGGGGCGTGCGGTGCGGCGGGTACTGGCACAGGACGACGGTGCCGCGAAGCCGCCCTTCCAGGTGCCTGGCCGCCTCCAGGCAGACCAGCCCGCCCATGCTGTGGCCCACCAGCACCACGTCCGTGGCGCCGGACGTCGTGACGAGGGACGCCAGCGCCGCGCCCCGCTCTTCGACGGAGGGTACGCTCATCGGCTCGCTCCAGCTGGCCCGGCGGATGACGGGTAACCGCCCCGGTTCGTTCCACTGGTCCACGAACTTCGTCCGGCCGCCCAGGCCGGGGACGAAGATGACGGCCGGGCCGCCGTCGAGTGCCGGGCTGACGATGTAGTTCGCAGACTCCTGACCACCCACGTCATTCGCTCCTATTGCCACCAATTGACGAAGTGTGAGGACACGCCTTACCAGCTATTTGCCAAAGCTTAGCGCCGATCCCGGGCGGTCTCCATTTATCGCAACAGTGGCTGATTTTCCTCCATCACTGGTTCATTAACCTAGATCTGTGGCAAAGTGTGACAGGTGTCGACGCTGATTGCCGCCGCCGTGATCATCCTTATCGCTTCGACGGTGCACGCGGTGACCGGTTTCGGTTACGCGCTCGTCGCGACCCCGTTGCTAGCCCTCACGGTCGACCCGCACACCGCTGTGGTCGCCACGACGGCGTCCGCCTTGGCCATGACCGTCACGGTCGCCGTGCGCCAGCGGGAGCACGCCGAGTGGCGGGTGGGCATGATCGCCATGGCCGGGATCGTGCTCGGCATGCCGCTCGGTCTCTGGGTGTACGCGATCACCTCTGAGCAGGTGCTGACCGTGCTGATCGGGATCGGCGTCCTGGGCTGCACGCTGATGGTGTGGCGGCGCGTGAAGGTGAAGGGGAACATCCCCATCCTGGTGGGAGTCGGCCTCGTCTCCGGCGCCCTGTCCACCTCGACCGGCACCAACGGCCCGCCGATGGTCGCCGCCTTCCAGGGCATGGGCTACGACCCCGCCAAGTTCCGCGCCACCCTCGCGGTGGTGTTCGCGGGAACCAGCGTGCTCAGCCTGATCGGGTTCGCCGTGGCCGGGCAGGTGACCCAGCAGTCGATCTGGATCGGGCTGGTGGGTCTGCCGGTTGTGCAATTGGGGTATTTCATAGGAAATGCGATCTTTAGTCGCATTGACCCGGATCGCTTCCGCAAGGTGGTGCTGCTGGCTCTGCTCGTCAGCGCCGTGGTGACCCTCTCCAGCGCGCTCAACGGCTGACCTGCACCGCTGTCAAACTCCCGGAAAACAGCGGATTTCATGGAAGACTCAACCGTTCACCCCCTCTCAGTCGTCTTTTCTATATGACGGATTCCGAGGCGTTCGAGGCCTTCGTCGCCGCCTGGTACCCGCGGCTGCTCCGTGCGGCCATCCTCATCAGCGGAGACCGGCATCTGGCCGAGGACGTGCTCCAGGATGCCCTCATCAAGCTGGCGCGCCGCTGGCCGAAGGTGCACACCGACCCGGTCAGCTACGTGCGTACCACCTTGTACAGGGACGTGGCGTCCCGGTGGCGCAGGCGGCGGGAGTTCGCCTACGGGGAGCCGCCCGACCACGCCGACCCCGACCCCTCGGGGGCGTCGGATCTGAAGGTGGTGTTCGCCCGCGCCCTGGCCAGGCTGCCGGTGAAGCAGCGGGCGGTGCTGGTGCTGCGCTTCTACGAGGACCTGCCCGTAGGGGAGGTCGCCGCGGTCCTCGGGGTCTCGTCCGGAACGGTGAAGAGCCAGACGCACGCGGCGCTGAAACGGCTGCGCGAGGTCGCTCCCGAACTGGAAGAGGTGCTGATATGACGGACCAGAGACTGCGGGAGCTCTTCCAGGACCTCGCCGAGACCCTGCCGGAGGGGTCGTCGCACGCGGACGAACTCTGGCGGCGGCGCACCGGAGGCCGCCGCCGCCGCCGGTGGACGGTGGCCGCCCTGCTCGCGGTGGCCGCGCTCGTCGCGGTGGGGATCACCGCGTTCCCGCAGCGGGTCGAGCGCGGCACCACCGAGACCCCCGCCGTCACCACCACGCCCTCGGCCTCGTCGTCGATCCCGATGGACCGGGCGCCCGCCGCCCGCGAGCAGGTGGCACTGCCCGTTGCGGCGGCCGGGCTGCCGGAGAGGTGGGCCGATCTCCCCGTCGTGGACGCGGCTCCCGGGCCCGTCCTCGCGCTGGCCGAGTTCGGCGACGGGCGCATCTACCTGATGAAGGCCGGTGGCCGGATCGCCCTTTCCGGCAACGGCGCGACGCGGCTGAACCCCAACGCGCTCGCCCCCGAGGGGACACGGGCCGCCTTCCCGCAGAAGGACGCGGTGGTCGTCGTCGACCTCGTGATCGGCCAGAGCCACCGCTACCCGGTGCCGGGGCTCAACGAGGTCGTGCTCTGGCGCGGCGAGCAGCTCCTGGTCGAGCAGGAAAAGGCCAACTACCTGCTCGACCTGGCCACCGGGAAGGTCCGGCGGCAGCCGTACAAGGGATTCACGGGTGTGGCGGGCTACCGCGACCTCAGGATCGTCTCGCCCGAGGAGGGCGGCTGGACGGTCCTTCAGGAGCGCGGGTCCGGGGAGGTGCGGCTGGACGTCCAGAACCTCACCCACGAGGGCAGCATGCCGGTGGGCGATCTGGGCAGTCACGGCTGGCAGCGTGACGACCTCGTCGCCAGGTCCGCGCTCGCCCGCCCCGGCCTGGCGCAGGGAGCCGACGTGGTCGTGGTGGCCGACATCGCGTCCGGACGGGTGGTCAGGACGCTGCTGCTTCCCTCCTGCGGGAAGGGCGGCTGTCCCGTGCGCGGCTGGATCGGCCACGAAACGGTGATCGTCGAGAGTGGCGACCGGCTGCTGGGCTGGAACATCACCACCGGCGCGCTGTCGCGCCTCGCCGAACTGCCCGAGGCGGTGAGCGCCTACTCCCTGCGTCCGGGCTGATATGGTCACCAGGTCACGCGGAGCGTGTGCAGGCCGTACACGATGCTGAAGGCGCGAAAATCCCCTTCCTCGTACGGCTCCGCCAGCGCCAGGCCGGGAAAGCGGCGCAGCAGGGCCGGGAAGGCGATGCGCATCTCCATCCGTGCCAGCGGCGCTCCGAGGCAGTGGTGCACGCCGTGGCCGAAGGCGACGTGGCCGGCGGCCCCCCGGGTGAGGTCGAGAGTGTCGGGATCGTCGATGAAGGCCGGATCGCGGTTGGCGGCGGGTATCGAGCAGATCACGAGCGAGCCCGCCGGGATGGTCTGTCCGGCGATCTCCACCTCCGTCGTGGTCGTGCGCGGCGGCAGTGCCTGCAAGATGGACAGCCAGCGCAGCAGCTCCTCGACGGCGGGTTCGGCGCGGGCCGGGTCCTCACGCAGCAGCGCGAGCTGGTCCGGGTCGCGCAGCAGGGCCAGGGTGCCCAGGCCGAGCATGTTCGAGGTCGTCTCGTGCCCGGCCAGCAGCAGCAGTCCGGCGACGCCGACCAGTTCGTCGGTGCTGAGCTCGTCGCCGTGCTCGCGTACCAGCATGCCGAGCATGTCCTCGCCCGGGTCGGCCTGCGCGCGCTTCACCAGCTCGGCCATGTAGGCGCGGTCCTCCCGCTGCGCCGCGACCCGCCGATCCATCGGCAGCGACAGATCCAGCAGGCGTACGGAACGCTCCTGGAAGGAGGCCCGGTCGGCGTACGGCACGCCCAGCAGCTCGCAGATCACCAGCGACGGCACCGGCAACGCGAAGTGCGCCATCAGATCGGCGGGTTTGCCGGCCCGCTCCACGTCGTCCAGCGCCGTCTGGACGATCTCGGTGATGCGCGGCTCCAGCCTGCGCATCCGCTGGACCGTGAACTCCGGGGTGAGCATCCGGCGCAACCGCGTGTGCTCCGGCGGGTCGAACCCGATCAGCTGCCCGGCCCGCATCTTGACGCGTTCCTCGGCGTCCACCTGATCGGCACCCGGGAACGGCGTCAGGGCGCTGCTGAACCGGGCCGGATCCGACAGCACCCGCCGGACGTCCTCGTGACGGCAGACCAGATAGGCGGCGGGCCCGCCGAACGGCATGTCGACCCGGATCACCCCCTGCTCGTCGCGCGCCTGGGACAGCTCCTTGACCGGGTCGAACCCGTTTCGCCGCATGTGCGGGGGCAACTGCGTCGCATGGGTCATCTCTGTGAGACCTTCCTATAGCCAGGGGCGGAGTTTGTCGGGGTTGCGTATCGCCCAGATGTGGGTGATCCGGTCGTCGGCCACGTCGAACGCGACCACCGACACGGTGACGCCGCCCCGCTGGGCGATCAGGCCGGGCCGCCCGTTGACCGTGCGCTCCACGATCGTCAGGTCGCGGGATCTGTTTTCGAGCTGGACCAGCCAGCGTGCGATCTGCTCGGCGCCCTCCAGCGGGCGGCGAACGGTCGAGACCACGCCGCCGCCGTCGCCGGTCGCCGTGGCGCCGGGATCGAGGAGGCTGACCAGGGCGTCGATGTTCTTGTCTTCCCAGGCCCGCTTGAAGTCCCTGACGATGCGGGCCTGGTGGGTGGCCGGGGTCGCGGGGGCCCGCTCGGCATGGATGCGGCGGCGGGCCGAGGAGGCCAGCTGACGGCAGGCCGCCGGCGTACGGCCCACGATCTCGGCCACCTCGGCGAAGGGGTAGCGGAAGACGTCGTGCAGGATGAACGCGACCCGCTCGGCCGGAGTCATCGCGTCGAGCACGACCAAGAAGGCCATGTTGACCGACTCGTCGAGGGTGACCCGGTCGGCCGGGTCGACGGCGATGCCGCCGACCTGCTCCGAAGGCTCGGGCAGCGGCTCCGGGATCCATTCGCCCACGTAGGTCTCGCGCCGGGCCCGCGCCGAGGAGAGCACGTTGAGACACAGGCGGCTGACGACCTTGGTCAGCCACGCGCCGGGGACGACGATGGCCTCCCGCTCCTGGCCGGACATGGCGTACCAGCGGGCGTAGGTCTCCTGGACGACGTCCTCGGCGTCGGCCAGGGAACCGAGGAGCCGGTAGGCGAGATTGATCAGCTGGCGCCGCTCGGCCATGATCGGCTCGGGCTGGAGGGTCATCGCTCGTCGGCTCCTTTGATCGCGTCTTTCCTTGTCCGACAGGACAGCGCGATCAAATGTGAGGTCGGCCCCCGATAGGTCAGCGATGTTTGTGCTTGCGTGGCGGAGGTGTCCAAAGCACGCCGATGGTGATGATCGTTGACAACACCAGCAGGATGCCGAACAGAACCTCCAGCAACGTGGTGATCGACATACGGATCACCCCCTCCGTGCACCTTCCACTATCTTCCCGGGAGTATCGCCAGGTCAACGGCTTGATAGCCTGGCAGTCCCGAGGGGAGTACTTCTCAAGCGCCGACCCGGTCAAGACGGACCTTGGCAGCGTCCCCGGGCAGCCGCCCGCAGGTGCGGGTGAAGGAGACCTCGAACGCCGAGCACGTTCGAGGAGGCCGCGTGTCCACATCGATCGCCTCGCTGCCCCTGTGGTCGGCCACCGTCGCCGCCCTGGTGCTGCTGCTGTCGATCGATCTCGTCCTGACCAGGCGGCCGCGCGAGGTGGGCATGCGCGAGGCGCTCGCCTGGTCGGCCTTCTATCTGGCGCTGCCGCTGGCCTTCTGCGCCGGTCTGTGGGCCGCCTTCGGCACCACCGTGGCGGTGGAGTTCCTCACCGGTTACGTCGTGGAGAAGTCGCTGTCGGTCGACAACCTGTTCGTGTTCATGCTGGTGCTGGCGGCGTTCGCGGTCCCGGCGGAGCTGGCCAGGCGGGTCCTGCTCTACGGCATCATCGGCGCGCTGCTGCTGCGCGTGGTGTTCATCATGCTCGGCGCCGCGGCACTGCGCAGCGGCACCTGGGCGTTCCTGCTGTTCGGCGCGATCCTCCTGGTCACCGCCGGGAAGGTCATGAAGGACGCGCTGAGCGGACGCGACCGGGAGATCGACGTCTGCTCCCTGCCCGCCGTCCGGCTGGTGCGCCGCTTCGTCCCGGTCACGCCCGACTACCGCGGCTCGAAGCTGATCGTCCGCGAGGACGGCACGCGGACCCTCACTCCACTGGCGCTGGCCGCCGTCGCCATCTTCGCGGTCGACATCGTCTTCGCCGTCGACTCCGTCCCCGCGGTGTACGGCGTGACCCAGGACCCGTTCCTCGTCTTCGCCACCAACGCCTTCGCCCTGCTGGGCCTGCGCGCCCTCTACTTCGTGCTGGCGGGCGCGCTCACGAAACTGTGCCACCTCAACCACGGGCTCAGCCTCATCCTGGCCTTCATCGGGATCAAGCTCATCTTGCACTGGGCCCACGGCATCTGGCCGGGGGTGCCGCAGATCCCCACGCTCGTCTCGCTCGGCGTCATCGTCGCCGTGCTCGCCGTCGTCACCCTCACCAGCCTGTACGCCAACCGCCGCTGACCGGTGGCGCGAATGTTCACCAACCGTTGAAGGTCTTTAGCCCTTATGGACTCATTCGAGTGGTGACGATGGGAGTGTCCGTCGCATCCCCCGCAAGGAGGCTTCGTGCCCACTCAGCCCCGCCCCGGACCCTTCTGGCCGGTGAGGCTCACCGTCGTCCTCGCCACCCTCGCCTCCCTCATCGGCGTGGCCGGCATCGCGCCCGCCCACGCCGCCGTCTACAACTCCTGCACCATGTCGCGGTGCGCCGACGCGCGCACGGCCAAGTCGATCTGGGCCTCCAAGGGCTACCCCACCTCCAGGACCTGGTACTCCTGGCCGGACGGCCGGCACAACTTCGCCGGCGGACGCTTCTACAACCGCGAAGGCCAGCTCCCCGGCGGCGCCACCTACCATGAGTACGACGTGTACTCCCGGACGATGGGCGCGGCGCGTGACGCGTACCGGATCGTCGTCAACCGCAGCACCGGCGTGACGTGGTTCTCGCCCAACCACTACACCGACTTCTACCGGCTCTAGGGACTTCCATGACCGCACCTCCGCTGCCGCGCTGGCTGACCGTGAGTGCCGATCCGGCGCCGGCCGTGCTGGATGGGCGGCTCTGCCGTACCCGCGCCGCCTTTTTCGAGGAGGTGGCGCGGGTGCTGCGCTTTCCCGACTACTTCGGCCACAACTGGGACGCGCTGTCGGACTGCCTGCGTGACGCCGGAGCGGTCGCCCTGGTCGTGGAGCACGCCGAGGACCTGCTCAGTGCCGAGGATCCAGGGCGGTTCGCGACGCTGCTGGCCGTCTTCTCCGACGCCGCCGAGTCCGGCCTGACCGTGACGCTGCGTACCGGCCAGGACCAGGAGTCCGCGCTCCGTCAGCGGGTCACCGCCGCACTGTCCTGACTGCTGCGGGCCAGTGCTGTGACGGCCGCCAGGACAACCAGCAGCGGGGCGACCACGAGCGCGTGCACGTGGATGCCGTGGGTGAAGGCGTCCCTGGCGCTCTCCGCGAGCGCGCCGCCGAGCGGCTGGGGGAGTGTGGCCGCGTGCTGCAGCGTCTCGGCCAGGGTGTCGCCGCGCCCCGGTACGCCTTGAGGCAGCCCGGCAGGCAGGGTGTCGCCGAGCCGTTGGCCGTAGACGGCCGCGGCGAGGCTGCCGAGCAGGGCGATGCCGAGCGCCCCGCCCAGCTCGGCGCCGGTCTCGGAGATCGCCGAGGCGGCCCCGGCTCGTTCGGGCGGCGCCGCGCCCAGCACCAGGCCGGTGCCCAGGGCCATGAACGGCGTGAGGCCGGCGAACAGCAGCACGGATCCGCCGACGAGGAACCACGGCTCCCGGTCCACCTGCGTGAGCAGTACCGGACCCGCCAGGGCGAGGACCGCGCCCGCGCTCATCAGCAGGGCCGGACGCACGCGGGCGGCGAGACCGGACACCCACAGCGCCACGACCGTGCCCGACACGGCGGTCGGGAGCTGCCACAGACCCGCCGTCAACGGCGAGTAGCCCAAAACCATCTGGAGGTACTGCGAGGTCTGGAGGCTGGTCCCGAACAGCACGATCCCGACCAGGACCATGCCGCCGACGGACACGGCGAACGCCGGCACCCGAAACAGTGAGAGATCGAACAGCGGCGCCGCCGCCCGATTCTGCCGGCGCACGAACACGACGCCCAGCACCAACCCGGCCGCGAGGCTTCCGGCCGCGACGGCGGTGAAGCCGTCGGCCGCGAGCCGCTTGACGCCGTACACGACCGACAGCGGGATGAGGAACGACAGCACCACGCCGGCCGCGTCGATCCGCCGGGCGTCCGGCGCGCGGTGCTCGGGCAGCAGGTACGGCGCCGCCGCGACCAGCACCACCATGGCGGGAACCGCGACCAGGAAGACCGATCCCCAGGAGAAGAACTGCAGGAGCGTCCCGCCCACCAGCGGACCGAGGGCGCCGCCGGCCATGAAGGCGAGCATCCACACGGTGATGGCGAACCGCCGCTGACCGGGGTCGGCGAACAACCGGCGGATCACCGCCAGCGAACTCGGCGCCAGCGCGGCGGCCCCCACACCCTGGATCGCGCGCGCGGCGATCAGCACACCGGTGTCACCGGCCCAGGCCGCCATGATCGAACCGGCGGTGAACACGACCGCGCCGGCGAGCAGGAGGCGGCGGTGGCCGTACCGGTCGCCGAGGCCGCCCATGGTGATGAGGAAGCCCGCGACCATGAACCCATAGATGTCCATGATCCACAGCTGCGCGGCGGCGTCGGGAGAAAGATCGGCGGCGAGCGTCGGCAGCGCCAGGTAGAGCACGGACATGTTCATCATGACCAGGACCGCGGGGACGCCGAGCACGGCCAGCGCGATCCACTCGCGCGTCCCGGCCCGCGCCGGGGGAGTGCGGACCGTCACGCGCCGACCTTCAGGAGCGTCTTGCCGAGGGTGGCTCGCGACTCGATCGCGGCGTGCGCCGCCGCGGCCTCGGCGAGCGGGTACGCCTGCCCGACCACGGGCCGCCATCGGCCATCGGCGGCCAGGTCGAGCGCGCGGCGGATGAGTGCCCGGTTCTCCTCCGGGCTCGGCGCGCCGGTCAGGCCGTGGACGTGGATGGAGCGGGCCTCGACCACGTCGTCGGGCAGGTCGGTGGGGGTGCCGGCGGCCATGCCGTACACGCTGATGCGACCGCCGGTGCGCAGGACGCCCGCGGCCGCCGCCCCGATCGCCCCGCCGACGCCGTCGAAGACGGTGTCGACCTCGCCCAGCCCGCCGGCCCAGCCGGGGCGGGTGTAGTCCACGAACTCCGCGCCCAGGCCGGCGACCAGCTCGCCCTTGCGCGCGCTGCCCGCGGCGCCGATCACGCGGGCCCCGGCCGCGACGGCCAGCTGCACGAGCAGGCTGCCCACGCCACCCGCGGCGGCCTCCACCAGCACGGTCTCGCCCGCCCGCGGCGGCACGTCCCGGGTCAGCAGCAGCGCGGTACGGCCATCGGCCAGCAGCGCCACCGCGTCGCGCAGGTCGACCCCGGCAGGCACCGGCACGACATCCGCGGCGCGGGCGAGGGCCGACTCGGCGTAGCCGCCCGTCCCGCCGGTCGTGGTGACCACGACGGCGCCGAGCAGCGCGGGGTCGACGCCGTCGCCGATCGCGGTGATACGCCCGCCGACGCCGTTGCCCGGCGTGCGGGGCAGTGGCGGCCTGCCGAACGGGCCGGAGCCGGAACGGACCTGCGTCTCGACGAAGGTCACGCTCGCGAACGAGACCCCCACCACGACCTCCCCGGGGCCGGGCACCGGCTCGGCCGTCTCCTCCGCCCGCAGCACGTCCGGGCCGCCGAACTCGCGCATGATGATCGCCAGCATGAAGACTCCTCTGAAACGGATAGCACCTGTCCGTTAAACTATAACGGAGAGGACCTATCCGCAAACGGTAGGGTGGTGGCATGGCTCGCAAGGCACCTCGGCACGCGGAGGCCGAACGCAACGACCAGGCGCTCCTGATCGCCGCCAAACAGGTGCTCAAGGCCGAGGGGTCACGCGCCTCTGTCGCGGCCATCGCCGCGCGGGCGGGGGTCGGGATGGCCACCGTCTACCGCCGCTACCGCACCAAAGAGGAGTTCTTCCAGCGCCTGTGCGTCCTCGCCCTGGAGCAGTGGATCGAGGCCGCCGAAGAGGGGCTGCGGATGGACGACCCGTGGGACGGGCTCGTGCACTACGTGTCCGCGGCGCTGGAGTTCGGCGGGGGCTCGCTCGGCTCGCTCGCCGGGACCGTCCCCGTGTCCGAGGAGATGGCCGAGGCGTTCACGCGTTCGGAACGCCTGTGGCACGCGCTGGTCGCGCGGGCGCACGAGGCGGGGGTTCTGCGGGCCGACGTGACGAGCGTCGACGTCGACCTCCTGATCGAGCAGCTCGGGCAGGCGTCGCTCGTCGAACATCTGGTCCGGCGGGGCCGTACCGAAGAACTCGACGAGGCCCGCGCCGCCCGCCATCGCACGGTCATGATCGCCCTCGACGGACTCCGTCCGGGCCATCCGCCACTCGCCGGACCACCCCCCGCGGCGGATCTGCTGTCGCGGCGCTGGTCCATGTAGCAGAAATTTAGTCGCGCGGGCGAAAAGGCCGCGAATTCCGTTGTCAAACTGCTCGTCCGGCGCGCGGACGCTGATCTTCGGTGACTTCCTTCCGGAGGAACAGCCGGAGGTCTGCACCGTGGACGGCAGCCGATCGGTGATCAAGGCGGGCGGGGTCTCGTTGACCTGCCCGCCCTTTCGCGGCCAAAGTGAGGGAACATGAGCGAACCGCGCCGGCACTACACCGACTGGCGAGGTGGATGATGACAACTGACTCGCCGTCAGTCGTCGATCGCCTGGTAGAGCGTGGTCCAGAAGTCGTGGATGGCGCGCGATGAGTCCGGGGTGGACATCCCGACCTGGGTGAGCAGAACTCCGGTGACCTGGTGTTCGGGGTCGGCGTAGGCGGTGGTGCCGGTTCCGCCGTCCCAGCCGAACTGGCCTACGGGTGCGTGGCCGGCGCGGTGGGTGCGGACGGCCATGCCGTACCCCCAACCGCCCTGCAGCCCTTGACCGGACGACAGGTGGGCGATGGTCCCGTACATGGCGTCGCGGGCGGTCTGTTGCGCGGGCGCGAGGCGATTGGTGGTCATCAGCTGTACGGCGGGCCGTGACAGGATCCGTTCGCCGCCGTGCGTCCCGTGGTTCAGCAGCATGCGGAAGTAGGCGTGATAGTCGTCGACGGTGGAGACCAGTCCACCGCCGCCGCCCTGGAACGCAGGAGGCCGGCTGATCCTCCCGCCTGCGGCCTCGTCCCACACGTGGAACTCCCCGGTCATCGGGTCCGGCCCGTAGAGGGGCGGCAGCCGGTCGATCTTGTCGGCGGGCACGTGGAAGCCGGTGTCCTTCATACCGAGCGGGTCGAGGACGCGTTCGCGGAGAAACGTCTCCAACGGCTTGCCCGTGACCCTGGCGACCAGGACACCGGCCACTTCGTTGCTGAGGTCGTACTGCCAGCGCTCGCCGGGCTGGTAGGACAGCGGCAGTTCGCCGAGGCGGCGCATCCACTCATCCGGGCCGGGCGCGGGCCCGGAGGCCACGCTGTAGTCGAGCCGCTCGAAGGTCGCGGCCCTGATCGGGGAGTTCAGCAGCTCGAAATCCAAGCCGAGCCCGAACGTGGAGGTCAGCAGGTCGCGTACGGTGATCGGTCGCCGGGCGGGCACGGTCTCGTCCAGCGGGCCGTCGGGCCGCTTGAGCACCTGGCGGTCGGCGAGCTCGGGCAGCCACGGATCCACCGGGTCGTCCAGCCGCAGCCGGCACTCGTCCAGCAGGATCATCGCCGCCGCCATCGTGACCGGCTTGGACGTGGAGGCCATCCGGAAGATCGTGTCCCGGCGCATCGGCGTGCCACCGTCATGGCGCATCGTCCCGATCGTTTCGACATGTGTATGCCCGCCGCGGCTGACCAGGGCGACCAGCCCGGGAATCTTCCCCGACTCGACATGCCGAGCCAGCACCTCACGCAGCCTGCGCAGCCCCGCCTCGGAGAAGCCGCCGTCGCTCTTACCCATCATGAACGTCATCCCTTGTCTCGCGATCGTTGGTGTCCGGCCCCTGCCGGAGCGGCCACGCGATGAGCCTGGGCCTTGACCTAAGGTCAAGGTCAAGTCTCTCGGCCGATCCCGTAGGTTCGGCACGCGGTACCCGCGAAGAGGGACTCACGTTCGGTGCTCGAGTAGGGTGCGGCGATCAGCTTGAACGAGTTCCACAAGGTGACGTAGGCACACAGTCTTCTGTCCACCGGGAAGTTGCTTTCGAACATGCACCGTTCGGGACCCAGAGTGTCGATGCAGTAGCGAAGGTGCGGGCCCCAGTAGCCGGCGATCCGGGCGGATGTCATCGGCGTTGAATCGATGAACTCGACAGGGGTGAACGCGGGCATGCCGATCCCGCCGAGCTTCATCACCACGTTGGGAACGCGCGCCAGCCCCGCAATGCCGGCACGCCATTCGCCGAGCACCTCGTCCCTGCGTCGCGAATACGGCCCGGTCGCCGCAGGCCCGCCGAGATGGTCGAGAACCACCACGAGGCTCGGGTGCGAACGTGCGAACTCGCACAGGTCGGCGAGCTGGTGAAAGTACGCCCAGGTCTCATAGACGAGCCCGCGGCGCGCCAGTTCGGACGCCCCTCTCCCGAAGCCACTGTCGAGAAGAAGCCCCGGTGGCGGCCTGCTCCGACTGGCGAACACCCCCGGATTCGCATCCCAGGCCACCGTGTGGCGTACCCCTTTGAACCTGCCGTCCCCGGCTTCGAGATGCGCGTCCAGGGCTTCGGCGAGTTCAGGCGACCTCAGGTCCGCGTGTCCGACGATGCCGCTGACCAATCCACCGGAGACGGACTGGCGCGCCACCCATTCCGTCTCGCCCACGGGCCGGAGATGCCGAGGCCCCTCGGTGTGGTAACTGGTGAGGCACTCCACGAAAACGGTGGCCACGACGTTGTGCCCGGACCGGGCATCGGCCCGCAGATCGTCCACCGAGTACGGCATGCCACCGGTAGCGGTCTCCGCCCGAGGCCACAGGTGATGATGCGGGTCCACGATCGGTATGTCCGGATCCCGAATCGGCTCGGTCACGTCATGGGCATCCAGAACCGTTGGTACGTGGACGGTATCGCCAGGTCCGGAGTTTCCTCGTGGTGGACATAGAGCGATTCCCGCATGGAATTGACATCGCCTCTCGAATCGATCCAATAGACAGGGATGCCGGCTTCCTCCATGATCCGTCGCGACAGCACGGCGCGCGGTGAATAGTAGATTTCTTCCTCGAACACACACTTGTCGCCGGGGAACGGCACGTAGAAAGCCACCGCATCGTACGCGGCCGCGATGTCGTCAGGCTCAAGCACCGGGGCCGATACGACACATTCTTGGCCCGCGGCAGCCATGACGTCCACCAGCGCCGAGTTTCCGGAGATGTCAACGCGCGCCCGTGGATTGTCCTGCACGATGTGAAGAAGCAGCTCGTACCTGCTTGCCGGTAGTTCGCCGGGCACGACCAGGAGTCTCGTCCGCGGCAACTTCCGAATGTTCCACACATAGGGAATGAGGGTCTGCCCGACGAGTGCGTTCGTCTTGTCGGCGAAGAGCTGATCTCCGATGACGATGGCGTCGAGCTCAGAATTCACATAGAGCCGAAGCGCCTGCTCGCACGTCTGGACGAGCGGTTCGCCCCGGCCGTTGAGCGAGGTGTTCAGGAGCAGTCCGATTCCGGTCCGGCTCTTGAACTCCTGTATCAACCGGTAGAAGAGGGGATTGCTCTCCGCCGTCACCGTTTGGACGCGCGCCGTGCCGTCGACGTGCCCGATCGAGCTGAGAGGCTCGCGCCACTCGTCCCTGATGCGGGCGACCGCGGTCATGTACGGGAGGTCGCCGTCAATCTCGAAGTAGGTGCTCACGTCCTCTCGAAGGACCGACGGCGCGAAGGGGCGCCACCACTCCCGGCGCTTGACGCCGTTGACCTTGTCCTTGATACCGGGCACGAGGGGGTTCGCCAGAATCGAGCGATTCCCCAGCGCTCTCGGTCCAATTTCGGACCTGCCCTGCACCCACCCGATGACAAGGCCGGAGACCAGCGTTTCGGCCGCGTCCGCGGCGATGTCAGCTGATTGCCGGCCACTCACCTGGTAGCTCTTGCTCGCCGCGTCCAGATTCTCCAGGTCGACGTTCTGCCCCCAGTACGCGTGCGTCATGTGCCACCGGCGGGGCCGATCGGGGGCGCCGACGTTGTGATAGGCGTAGAGCGCCCCGCCGAGCGCGGTCCCCGCATCACTGGCCTGCGGATAGGCGACAACATGGTCGAATCCGCTTTCGGCCGCGAGTATTCCATTGGTAATCGAGTTCAGGCCTACGCCACCCGCGAGAAGCAGCGTCTTGGAGCCGGTCTCTCGCTTCAAGAATCTTGCCTGCTTCAGCATGATCTCTTCGCATATCGCTTGGACGGTCGCGGCGACGTCCTTGTGCGTCTGAGATATTTCCTCGCCGTCCCGCCGGCCGGGCCCGACCAGTTGTGGCAGGACGACGCGCCCGATCTCCGTCGATGCGAACCGGCACGTTCCACGGCGAAGGGCGGGGAGGTAGCAGAACCGGCCCTGGTCATCAATCCGAATGAACGTCTCCAGCTGTCGTCTGAAACGTCGCGGGTCGCCGTAGGCCGCGAGTGCCATCGTCTTGCCTTCCTCGCCGTACCCCCACCCAAGCCAGATGGTGACCCCTTGGTAGAGGTGTCCGAGCGAGTGCGGATGTGGAGTGGTCCCGAGGATGGAGATCCGGCCATTCCGGCCGTGCGCGAGCATCGAGGTCTCCGCCTCACCGCCACCGTCGACGCTGAGGATGGCCGCGTCATCACTTGGGCTCGAATAGTAGACGCCAGACACATGACAAAGATGGTGGCGAATGTTGACGATCCGGCTGGCCGGAAAGCCTCCCTCGCGCAGAAGCAAGTACCACGACGGAAGATGCCAGTCGAGAAAACGATGGATCCCGCCAACCTTGTCCGGGGTGATGTACGCCGAGATCAGCGCCTTGCGTTTCGCCAGTTCGCCGGGGTGCATGCAGTTGGTTACAAGGTCTACGTCGGAGGGGGAGATCGAGTACTCCGCGAGCCCCTCGAACAGCACCGAGAGGTCCGTGGACGTCGCGCGCTTGACCCGATTGAAACGTTCTACCTCGTAAACAAAGAGGGGCTCGCCATCCCGGATCAGGGCGAAGCATGCGTCATGTTGGCCGGGCTTGCTTCCCAGAACGATCACTTGGCTCCCACCTTGTGTCTCGTGTGAACGACTGAGCTTGGATGTCAGGCGGGCTCGCCGGCAGCGGTGAAGGACCGCGGGATGTCGCCGGCAGTGGTCGTGCGATGCATGACCCGGGGCAGCTCGGCGGCGAAATCCGCTCGGTGGAGAGCTCTGGCGTTGTCCCAGACCACCACGTCACCGGCCGCCCACTGATGGCGGTACACGAACCGGTCCTGGGTGGCGTGGGCGATCAGCTCCGCCACGGTCAGTTCGACGGGGACTCCGTCGCCGGACTCGATTCGGGAAAGGCAGAGGTCGTTGACGAAGAGAACGGGGGCTCCGGTATCGGGGTGCGCTCTGATGATCGGATGGCGTACCGGTGTGTAGGTTGACGTGCCTGCCAGCGCCGCGGGGTTGTTGTGAGCGTCGGCCCGCGTGGCCGCGATTCGATCGTAGGCGTGCAGGCCGATCGCACCGGCGAGCACGTCTCGCCACTGCGGGGGCAGGTTTTCGTATGCGGTCTGCAGGTCGGCGTACAAGGTGTCGCCGCCTGACGACGGCAGCGCGACCGCCCTCAGCATGGTGTAGCGAATGGGCCGGCGTAGGAAAGAGCCGTCCGTGTGCCAGATGTTGTTGCCGACCACCGGTGTGTCGCCGCTGTTGTCCACGACGAGGAGCTCGGGGGAATCGGGGTGTCTGTTGTCCATATCCGGGTCGAGCGTGGGCTCACCAAGGCCGCGCGTCAGTGCGACCTGCCGGCCGGGAGTCAGCTCCATCCCTCGCAGAACGACCACGGCGAACGTCCGCAACAACGCCAGCAGCGCCTCGGGATCGTAGCGGCGGTCATCATCGGCCGGAAGTTCCGCCACGAAGACCGGGGCACCTGATGGGGCCGTCATTCGACATCCTCTCGGTTGAACGCCGGTGGGCGCGGAAAGCGGCGTGGCACCGCAGGTGGGCATGCGCGCGGGCCTCACGAAGAGGCGTTCCGTGCGTGCGGAAGGGAGGTCAGCCGGTTCCGTCCGGCACGTACGGGGCGGCCGGGCGCGGCGGAGGGCTTGCCGTGGTGGTGCGGTGCAGGACGCGCGGCAGCTTCCAGTGGAGCATGTCGGCCCGGTGCATCACCCTGGCGTTGTCCCAGATCACGACGTCCCCTACGCGCCAGCGATGACGGTAGACGAACCTGTCCTCGGTGGCATGCGCGTGGAGCTTGTCCAGCTGGATGAGCGCGGAGACGTCGGACTCCGATTCGATGCCGACAAGGCACAGATCGCTCAGATAGAGCGCGGGAGTATCGGTTTCTGGATGGGCCCGCACCACGGGATGGCGCACCGGAGGATACAACTTCTCATAACCCTCTTCGATGGGCATGCGATGTACCTCGGAGCGCAGGCGGGCAATCCTGTCGTAGGTGTGCACGCCCACCGCGCCGGAGAGCGCTTCCTTCCAGGATGCCGGGGTCTGCGCATAGGCCTCCACCATGTCGGCGAACAGGGTGTCCCCGCCGCGCGGCGGAACAACTTCCGCTCGCAACATCGTGTAACGCGTCGGTTCTGGAAGGAAGGATCGATCCGAGTGCCAGCACCGGTTTCCGACCACGGGGGTGGCGCTCGAATTGTTGACGACCAGGATGTCCTTGCTTTCGGGGTGGTGGTTGCGCAGGTCCGTCACAACCTCGGGTTTCCCCAGCAACCGGGTTAGCGCCACCTGCTCTGCCGGGACCAGTTCCAGACCCCTGATCACCGCGACCGAGTAAGTAGTGAGTGCCTGTTTGATTGCGTATCCATCGCGCCCGGCCAGCAATCTACCGGTCCGCCCGGTAACTTCCACGACAAATTTTCCATGGAGGGCTGAGAAGTCCAGCGACACGTTCTCTCCTTACGCCGTTGGTGGAACCAATGTCGTAGCGAGACCAGTTAACGTGGCACACTGGTAAAAGTAAGAGAAGCCTACTGTGGGATCTATGTCAACGGTCGCCGGAGCGCCGACGTCGCTTCCCAGGCCATCCGGGCGGCGCGGATCGCCCGGTTCGACGAGACCGGATTTATGGTCGGGCGCACGCTACGCTGTGCTCGCCGGGCACCACGCACTGTTCATGCGGATTCACGCTTCGGTGCCGTGCGGCAACATTGCCGAGGAACGAGAAATCCGTGGCGCGACCTTCAAACGGCGAAGCAGAATCGCATATCCCGGTCAGTGTGAATACGCCTGCCGCGCCGGCTCGATCAGGTCGCTGACCTGGCAGTCCAGGATGTCGCACAGCGCCACCAGGAGGTTGGGGTTGAGCCGTTCCGGAACGCCGGTGAAAAGCCGGTGGACCTGCTCACGGGACAACATGACACCCCGCTCGGCCAGCAGCGGCCCCAGTTCGGTGGTCGTGAACATCTCCCGCTCGGCCATCACGCCACGCAAATGCCACCGATACCCGAGAGAGTCGGTCATCGTGGTTCTCTCGGCGAGCACATCATTGAGTCGAGCGGTGCTCTGCGCTCCAACCCATAGGTCGTCGCCGATGAACCGGGAGGCCGGGTATCTGTCCAGCGCGCAATGATAGTGCGGGTGCCGGGCATCGTGCAGCATGACAACGGTGCTGGGTTCCATGAAATCTGCCGCCGCCATGAGGCAGCGGCGTCGCTTGCGCCCGTCCACAATGATTGCGTCGAAACCATGGCCAGTAGCGGCGGGATAGGACACGTAGTGGTCGAGATCTGCATCGCGGTCCGTCGAACGCTCTGATGGGCGCAGTGCGGTGCGATTCCAGCACACCGCTTCGATATGCGCACGTCCGTCTCCGGCTGGTCCGTGCAGGCTCCTGTCGTCCTCGACATATCGCAGGACCGTGTCGGCCCGATAAAGCAGGACGGGGGCCAGGAAGGTGTCGAAGTACTCGCGGTCGTATTCGAGGGCGAGCCACTGAAATGGCAGGTTGTGCGCGGCCAGAATTTGGGGGTAGGACAACGTGCTTTGCCCTGAACCCCATTCTAGAACGCGCATCCGCCGCGCTGAGTTTTCGGCCGAATTGAGGAGGATTCTCTTGATTAGATCACCGTCGCGCGGACTCATCCAAGCGTACGGGCTTTCTATTTCCCTGACCACCTGGTTGCCTCTCTGAGGGTTCGTCGCCTAGGCGAAATAGCGCGTCGAGCCGGGCATTTCAGTGCGCTCCCAACAGGAGAACATGAAAATCGTTCGGGAGTCCATAGGATTCACCCCATCGAGCGATCGGTCGGCCGCGGCACCATCTCGAGTGCCGAACCATCTCGCATACATCATCGGGCGATTGGTATCCATGCCCCCGTAAGCCGCCTGGGAGGTGGAGTCCCGGTGGCTGGTCAGATCCGGACATCGAGATCGCGACGCAGAGGCGACACGCCGCCCGTCGCGAGTGTTCCGTGAACGACCGTGCCGTGCGCGATGACCGTGCGAACACGCAGGTCGTCCGTGAGGACGACGAGGTCGGCGTCCTTGCCGGGCGCGATGCTCCCGGTTTGTTCTCCCAGCCCGAGCAGGCGCGCCGGCGTGGTGGCGGCGGCGATCGCGGCTTGGGTGATGGGGATTCCGACGCACTGCACGGCGTGCCGTACCGCGCGGTCCATGGTGAGGGTGCTGCCCGCGTTGGTGATCCCGTCGAGCAGCGTGACCTTGCCGTCGCGGGCGAGTACGGGCAACGGGCCCAGGTCGAACCGCCCCTCGTTCACCCCGGCTGCCGGAGTGGCGTCGGTGACCAGCGCGATACGTTCCGCGCCGGCGGCGGCGAACGCGAGACGTGTGGTCGCGCTGTGCAAGTGGACGCCGTCGTTGATGAGCTCGCAGGTGACATTGTCGTGGGTGAGTGCGGCGCCGGCCGGACCTGGCTCTCGATGGTGGAACGGTCGCATGGCGTTGAACAGGTGGGTGGCCATGCTGGCGCCGGCCTCGAACGCCTGGTGTGCTTCGTCGTAGCTTGCGTCGGTGTGCCCTACCGCCACGACCGCCCCGGAGGCGACGACCTCGCGGACGAGGTCCATTCCGCCGTCCAGCTCGGGGGCGAGGGTGACGGTGCGGACGGCGCCGTCGCCGCTGGCGAGCAGGTGCCGCAATGCTTTGACGTCCGGGGCGAGGACGTAGTCATTGTGATGGGCGCCCCGGTGGTTCGGGTTGAGGAACGGCCCTTCGAGGTGGATTCCGGCGATCGACCGGTGCAGCGGGTCGGGTGAGCGCATGAGGGCGGCCACCGTGCGGGCCGCGGCCGCCATCTCCTCGACCGGTGAGGTGACGAGGCTTGCCAGCGTCCGTGTGGTTCCGTGGCGGCGGTGGAACGCGATCGCGCGCAGGATCTCCTGCGGATTCTCCGTGGTGACCTGCGCTCCGTCGCCGCCGTGCATGTGCAGATCCACGAACCCGGGCAGCACGTAGTCCAACCCGAGATCATGAATCTCGGCGTCGGCCGATCGGGGCGGCTCCCCAGCTCCCACGGCCGAGATCCGGCGACCGTCCAGCGCGATCCAGCCGGAATTCAGCAGCCGGTCGGGCGTCACTACTCGGGCGTTGACGAGGATCATGACCATCGGGCTCTCTTTCTGGTGTGCGCATCGCCTATTATTTTCTCAAGGAGAAAATAATCTAACACGGAGGACTCTTGGCTGTGATGGGTGTGCCGGGTGGCGACGGCGGGTCGGCGGCAGGACGCGTCCTGACGCTGTTGCACAGACGTGGCCCGCTGACCCGCGCCGCGGTCACGGCCGAACTCGGCCTGGCCGCAAGTGCGGTGGGGACCGCCCTGGGGGACCTGACCGCGCTGGATCTGGTCCGCATCAGTGAACCGCCACGCGGGTCCCCGACCGGACGGGGCAGGCCGTCTCCTGTCGTCGAGGTGCATCCCGACGGGCCCGTGGCCGTCGCCGTCCAGCTCAGTGCGGACCGAGTAACGGTCGGCCTCGTCGGTCTGGATCGCCGGATCGGTCACGTTCGAGAGCACGTTCTGGACGCCTCTGCGATGGAGCCCGCCACCCTCATACCGGCACTGGCGGACGCGGTCGCGAATGCGGTACGGCGCACTGAGCGGCGATGCGTCGGGATATGCGTGGCGATGCCGGGCTTCATCAGGGAATCTGATGGCTTCGTCCGGTCCGCCGTGCATCTGGGCTGGAACCAGGTGCCCCTCGCGCAGGAACTGAGCGGCATGTCGCCGATCGGCGTCCCCGTCGCCGTGGGGCGCTCCGCCACGCTGGCCGTCCTGGCCGAGTTCCGTTATGGGGCTGGGCGCGGCGCCGCGAGCATGCTGGCCCTGAGCAGCGAGCGGGTCGGCATCGGCGGCGGGTTCATCGACGCGGGCGTACCGCTCACCGGGGGCGGTCACGCCATGGAAGCCGGCCACATCATCGTCGAGCCGGGGGGACTGCGATGCCCGTGCGGTGCGCGCGGCTGCCTGGAAATGTACGCCGACCCGCGTGCCCTGCTACGTGCCGCCGGTCGGCGTCACCACCCCGGCCATGAAGACACCGTCGCCAAGATCTTCGATGACGCCGCGGCCGGTGACCGAGCCGCACAGGAGGCGATCCGCCTCACCGCCGGCCATCTGGTGACGGGGTTGATCAGTCTCGTCAACACGCTCGCCCCGGAGCGCGTGGTTCTCATGGGCTTTCTGGCCGACCTGTATCGGGCCACCAAGGACCTCGTACGCGATGGGTTGATGGCGTCCTCCGCCGTCGCCCGCGTCGGCCAGATCGACATCGTCACCGGCGATCTTCACCATGCCACGCTCGTGGGCGCAGCCGAAAGAGCCTTCGCTCCACTGCTGAGCCAACCGCGCACCTTTCTGCGCACCGACCCGCCATGAAGCCAGACCACTCCGGCGCAGGGCCACATGGTTGTCACTTGCGAGGCAATGTCACTGTCCGTGGTTGATGTCTAGAGTCCGACATATGAGGGACGGTCCACGGATGACCCTGCAGACGATGCTCGTGCTGAAAGAGATGCTGTCCGACCCCGCCAAGCGCTGCTACGGGCTGGAACTGTGCGAGAAGACGGGCCAGCCCAGCGGCACCATCTACCCGATCCTCGCCCGTTTGGAGCGCGAGTTCGGCTGGATCGAACGCGACAAGGAGCCCGCGGCCGAACATCTGGTGCAGGGCCGCCGCGCCCGGTACTACTACAGGCTGACCGAGCAGGGCGCGCTCCGGGCCCGCGCCGCTCTCGACCGGGCCGAGCGCTCCCGCGGACCGGCCATGGACCCTCGGCCGGCGACGTCATGACCAGGTTGATAGAGCCGCTGCTGGCTCGGTTGCCCGCCGAGTTCACCGCTACGGAAAGTGACCGAATCCGGCGTGCGTACGAGTTCGCCGCGCGTTGCCATGTGGGCCGGCTGCGTAAGAGCGGCGAGCCGTACATCACCCATCCCGTCGCAGTCGCGGAGATCGCGATCGACGCCGGGCTGGACAGCACCACCGTCTGCGCCGCCCTGCTCCACGATGTGATCGAGGACACCTGGTGCGACGCCGTACGACTGCGCGCGGAGTTCGGTGATGAGATCACCACGATGGTCCAGAACCTGACCGAACTCGACCACGGGCACGTGCAGGCGGCCACCGCGGACGAGCGTGTCCTTGCCCTGAAAGTGCTCGACCGGCTGCACAACATGCGTACCATCCAATACCTCGACCAGGAGAAACAGCGTCTGAAGAGCCAGGACGTCGTCAACGTCACGGCACCGCTCGCCGGACGCCTCGGCCTGCCGGCCATCGCGGACGAACTCGAATCGATCGCACGCGACTGCCTGATCCCGCCGCCGGGAGACGCGGGGGCGAGGTATCAGGTGCTCGCCTTGGGCGCGCTGCTCCTGCCCGCGGCCGTCAGGGCGAGCTATCTGGACGAATGGCTCGGCGAGCTTGACGTATTACCGGACCGTTGGGCTCGCACCCGGTTCGTACTCGGGCTGGCGCTCGGCGTGCCCGCCCTGGCTCTGATCCTGCGGCGGCCGGCGCGGGGCACGCTGACCGGCCATGTCCTGACTGTTCTGCGCTGGATCTTGCGGACGGATGTGCGTACCTGGACGCCACTGACCGTGCTGCTCGGCTGGATGATCGTGGAGTCCGCGAGGAACAGCCTCGGCGACGCCGCGGTCATCGCGATCACCGTGCCGCCCGTCCTCCACGCGGGCCTCACCCGCCTGCGCAAGAAGCTCGGCCTCACCGACGAGCCCGCCTGACGGCGGGACCCCTCCCGGAGCCGGTCGGGTAGTTCTTTGTGGCACCGGCGCTCGCCCGACGCCGGTCACCCTGAGCGATAGGGACGACACAGCATGCGCAAACTCCTTCCCGTGCTCGCCATGTGCGCCCTGGCGGGTTGCGCCGCGCCCGAGGCCGGACGGCAGGCGGCGGCCCCCACCCCCACACCGAGCACGCCAAGTACGCCCGCCACGAGCGCTTCGGCCACCGAAACCCCGACGCCGTCACCGTCCCCGTCGCGCGAAGCCACCACCAAGGTCAAGGACTGCTTCGACGGTGACTGCCTGCTGAAGTTGTCCAAGCCCGTCACGATCCGGCTGAACGCCAAGAAGTTCTACTACCCGAAGTTCGAGGTCGTGGCCATCGACAGGGACACGATCACGTACCGGGTGGAGTACCCGCACGGAGGCGGCTCGGAGCAGCGCCTCGGTGAAGGCGGAGGCGGAGCCTTCGCGTTCCGCAAGCACACCCCGGTGGAGGTGCGGCTGGTGTCGATCAAGAAGGGGCAGGCGCTGCTGTCCGTCACACCGGGGGAGCGAAGCTGAGCATCATCATGTGATCTTCGCGTGACGTGGGAGCGGCAGTATGTCGCCGCGTGAAACGTTTCGTTGCCCTTACCGCCGCGGCTCTGGGCGCCGCGCTCCTGTCCGGCACCGGGTCGGCGCAGGCCGCCGCCCCCGCCGACCCGGTCACGTCGCTGAAGAAGCAGTTCGCCCCCGGGTACGGTGTCCGGGTCGCCGAGACATATCGCGGCACGGCCAGCGGGATCAAAGGCGAGTTCGCCTCCCGTACCGTCGGCGTGATCGGTTTCGGAAGGTCATCGGCCGCGGACCATGATCTCACGACGACGTGGAAGTTCACCGAAGAACAGCTTGCCACCCTCGGTGCGAGCTCGAAGGAGGTCCCCGGTCCCTTCCGCGTGATCGAGGTGGGCGGCACCACCTACGTGAAGGGGTTCGACTGGCATCCCCTGCCCGAGGGGAAGCACTGGTTCCGATTCGGCAAGAACACCAGCTGGGGCAACGAGGGACAGCGCGGGGACCAGCTTGTGGACGTCTTCGACCCGGCGGTACTCAAGACGCTCCTGGCGAAGGCGAAGGTCGCCAAGCCCGGCGACTACCGGGGAACCCTCACCCTCAAGGACCTGTACAAGGCGAGCCACGGCTACGGCCGCCCCGACACCAAGGCGATCTCCTTCAGGCTTCTCCTCGACCGCGACCGCAGGCCTGCTCGTCTGATCACCGAGTACACCGAGAAGATCGACTGGCCCGACGGAAAGGGCAAGACGGTCAAGCGCATCCAGCACAACGTGGTGGACACGCGCTACAGCGGATGGGGGTCGAAGGTGACGGTCATGGCGCCTCCGGCCGAGGAGGTCGTCGACTTCAACGTGTTCACGCCGCCCGTGGACCTGAGCCCGCTCGACGCGGTGACCGACCGCGCCCAAGCCGCCGTCGTGTCGCGCGACTGACGGCCGGACAAGCTTCGACCCCTCATCGTCCTCAGCAGACCAGGGCGTGTCGGGGGAGGAGACCGACCAGGAGCAGGGCGGCCAGGAAGAGGGCGGCGGCGAGCACGGTGATGAGGATGCCGGCGTCGAAGAAACCGTGGCCGGCTCGGGCGAAGAAGACGGTGCCGAGAGCGGCGGCGCCGGTGGCGTTGGCGAACTGCTGGACGGCGTTGAGCATGCCTGAGCCGGTGCCGGCCTCTTCGGCGGTGGCGTCGCCGAGTACGTAGTCGAAGACGGGGATGAACACCAGCCCGGAGCCGAAGCCGGTGATCAGCAGGGCAGGCGCGAGGGTCCAGGAGGTCAGGCCGTTCTGGGCGTGGGCGATGGTCCAGGCGAGTGCGATCAGGCCGGCGGCGGCGATGCCGAGGCCGAGGTGCAGGGTGGTACGGCCGAGCCGCGCGGCGAGGAAGGTCCCGGCGAGGCCGACGGCGATGGCGCTGCCCAGGGCCCAGGGGATCAGGGTGAGGCCGGTGTGCAGAGGCGTCCAGTGCGCGCCGAGCTGGAGCATCAGGTTGAGGGCGAGCTGGAATCCGGTGAGCGCCGCGTAGAAGCCGCAGACGATGACCAGTCCGACGACGAAGCTGCGCTTACGCAGGAGCGACGGCGTGATCACCGGGTGGGAGCTGCGGCGTTCGGAGGCGGCGAACAGCGCGAGCACCGGGATCGAGACGGCCATCATGGCGTAGGTCCAGATCGGCCAGCCGAGTTCGCGGCCCTGGACCAGAGGGATGATCAGCAGGGCCGAGGCCAGGGTGAGCAGCCCGACGCCGCGCAGGTCCAGACGGGTCGAGGGGTCCTCGCCGGTGTCGCGGGGCAGGACGTACGCGCCCAAGACCCAGGCGGCGACCCCGATCGGGATGTTGATCAGGAAGATCGAGCGCCAGCCGCCAAACAGGTGCAGCAGCCAACCGGCCAGGATCGGCCCGGCCACCGTGGCCAGGCCCATGATCGGGCCGAAGGGAATGAGGGCACGCCGCAGGTGCTCGGGCGGAAAGACGATCTTCACCAGAGCGAAGCCCTGCGGGATCATCACCGACCCGAACAAGCCCTGCAGGACGCGGGCGACGATCAGAAACCCGGTTCCCGGCGCGAGGCCGCAGGCCAGCGAGGACAGGGTGAACCCGGCCAGACCCAGCAGAAACAGGCGCCGGCGGCCGACCAGGTCGCCCAGCCTGCCGGAGGTGACCAGGCCCAGGGCGAAGGCCGCGGTGTACGCCGCCGGCACCCATTGCACCGTGGTGTCGCCACCGCCCAGATCGGCCCGGATCGAGGGCCCGGCGAGGTTGGCGATCGTCGAGTCCAGCACGTCCATGATGTCGGCGATGACCACGACCGCGAGGACGAGCCAGGCCCGGCGCAGCGGCAGGACCAGGGACTTCACAACGGAAGAACTTTGTTCAATTGGCATGAACTTAGTTCTATGTGGCGAACATAGTTCATGTCAAAGCGTAGAATCGGACCATGGCCCACGATCCGAAAGCCCGCCGGGCGGCCCGGCACCTGCAGCCCGGCGCCGCCCCGGCCCAGCCGCGCCGGGAACCTCTCACCGTCGAGCGCATCATCGACGCCGCGCTGCACGTGGTCGCGACCCAGGGCTATGACGCGCTGACGATCCGCGCCATCACCGGCGAGCTGGGCACCAGCCCGTCATCGCTGTACGCGCACGTGGTCAACAAGGCCGACATCGACGACCTGATCATCGGGCGGCTCAGCTCCGAGCTCGTCCTGCCCGAACCCGACCCCGCCCGATGGCGGGAACAGATCCTGCGGGTGTACGCCCAGATCCGTGACCAGTACCTGCGCTATCCAGGCATCTCCCGTGCCGCCCTGGCCACGGTCCCCACCAATCGGGACACCTTGCGCGTGAGCGAGGCGATCCTGGCGATCCTGCTCGCCGGCGGCATCGAGCCCCAGACCGCGGCCTGGGCCATGGACGCCCTGTCCCTGTACGTCGCCGCCTACACCCTGGAGATCTCCCTGCTCCACGGGCGAAATGCCGACCCCGGCCAGGAGTGGGTCCTCAGCCGCGACGAACTTCTGCACCGGTTCGGCTCCCTGCCCGCCGACCAGTTCCCGCACACCAGACGCCACGCCGGCGAACTCACCTCCGGCAGCGGATACGAACGATTCGACTTCACCCTCAACCTGATGCTCGACAGCCTCACAAGAGCCTGACATCTTCCGGCATAGTTCCGTGGCGCTCGCTCGTCCTTGGTGGGTGACATCACGAGGAGGACGGGTGGATCCAGGCTTCGAGGCGGCGCTCCGGCAGTTCGTCATCGACAGGTCGGGCGCGTTGTTCCGCACGGCGTACCTGCTGACCGGCGACCGGCACGCCGCCGAGGACCTCGTCCAGTCGGCCCTGGCGAAGACGGCCGCGCGGTGGCGCGCCCTGCGCGACCCCGAGGCCATCGAGGGGTACGTCCGACGGACCATGTACCACGAGCAGGTGAGCCGGTGGCGCCGCCGGTCACGGGTCGTGGAGGTGAGCACGGACGCGCGGCTCGACCGGGCCGGCGACGGGCACGCCGAGGCGGCGGACCTGCGCATGACGATGCGCGCGGCGCTGTCCCGGCTGACGCCCCGGCAGCGGACCATGCTGGTCCTGCGCTACTTCGAGGACAAGTCGGAGACCGAGATCGCGCGCCTGCTGGGCGTGCGGGTGGGCTCGGTCCGCAGCCAGATCTACCGATCGCTGGAGCGGCTGAAGAAGTCGGCCCCCGAACTGAGCACCGTGAGGGAGTTGCGTTGAACGTCGAGAACCTGCTGCGTGAGACCCTCGCCGACATGGCGGACGAGCAGGCGCCGCCACCCCCGGCCCGCTTCCTCCCGCCCCGTCCCGTCCGCCGGAGAGGCGTCGCCCTGGCAGCGGCGGCCACCGTCGTCGCCCTGGCCGCGGGCGGCACGATCGCCGTCAGGACCCTCTCACCCGAGACGCCCGTGGCGCCGGTGGCCGCGCGTCCGGAGCACACCGTGACCATCAAGGAGGGATGGCGGGCCACCCTCTTGTTCGACAACCTCTCCCGCGTGACCGGCGAACCCGCGGCGTCGTTCGCGCGGGCGGCCAAGGACGGCCGGGCTCTGGGCCTGCCTCCGTATGCGAAGGGCAGGCTGGAGGGCTTCGCCCACCCCGGCACGTACAGGTTCGCCGAGTCCGCCACTCCTACCGAGGTCCTGGCCGCGATGGTGGCCCGGTTCCGCGCGACGGCGGACAAGCTCGGCTTGTCCTCCCGGCGCGCGCCCATGGACATCGTCATCATCGCCAGCCTCGTCCAGGCCGAGTCGCCCACCGAGGCCGACATGCCGAAGGTGGCCCGCGTCATCCACAACCGCCTGGCCCGCGGCATGATGCTGAAGCTCGACAGCCCCCTGCTCTACGGCCTCGGCAAGTACGGCGTCGACGTCACGGTCGAGGACACGAAGCGGCGTACGCCGTACAACACCTATCGCCATGGCGGACTGCCTCCGGGGCCCATCTCCAACCCCGGCGAGGCCGCGCTCAAGGCCGCCCTCCACCCGGCCGCGGGCACCTGGCTCTACTACGTGGCCACCGACCCGAAGAGCGGCACCCTGGAGTTCGCCACGTCCGCGAAGGAGTACGCCAAGCTCGTCGAACGTTTCGCCGGGTAACGATCCGTCACACCGGCGGACGGGCCAGTTCGGCGTCCACGTCGGCCCGCACGTTCGCGATCTCGCGCCTGATGGCGCCGGTGACGACAGATGTGGGCACAGGCCCCCCGGACCCCACCGAAGCCCTCGCCCTGTTCGACGACGTCCAGCCATGAGGACCGCGGCCGACGTGCTCGGAGCCAACCTTTGCGCTGGAAGGCGCGTCTCACCTTTATGGGCTTATTGTTTCGCGGTACGGCCGCAGCCGTCGCCTTCTTCGTCGTGACGGGGCCGGTCGCCGCCCACGCCGAGGCGCCGGCCAGTCAATGGAGTGTCGTCCATCACGACCGCCGCGACTCCTACGACGCGGTGACGGTCACACCGGGAGGGGCGGTCTGGGTCGCCGGGACGAGCCGGCTGTTGAAGGGCGGCCGGTCCGCCTTCAAGCGGGTCACCGGGCCGGGCTTCCGGGTCAAGCGGCTGACGTCGGCCTCCGACACCAGGGTCTGGGCCTTCGGCGCGTCGCGATACGCCCGATGGAACGGCAAGCGCTGGCAGGTGAACCGATGGCCCCACGGCCGGGTGGACGGTGCGTACGCCATCGGCCAGAACCTGTGGGTCATCGAGAACGCCAACGCCTTCCCCTCAGCCGGTACCGCCGGATGGAAGGCGCGGTCCACGCTGCGGCGACTGGCCGGGTCGGTGTGGCGCAAGGTCCGGACGCCGATCGTGGTCAAGGGACTCGACGGCCGGTGGGCGGCGGGCTCGGCGCGGGGCACGGCGGCTCTGGCCCGCTGGAGTGGTACGGCCTGGCGCGCGGTCACCCTTCCGGCGATCCCGTCGACCCGCTCGGGCCAGATCTCGGAGCTGACGGATGTCGCGTTCGACGGTGAGACCGGCCGGGTGATGGCGGTCGGCTGGGTCGCCTGGCCGTGCGGCGGCTCCTTCTGCGGTGAGACGTTGCTGCTGACCGGCTATCCGGGCAGCTGGAAGTTCGAGGTCCGTGGTGAACCGGGCTTCCAGCCGCGTGCCCAGGCCGAGCCCGACGGCAGAGGCGGGGCCTGGGTCGTCTACGACGCCAAGGGCGGAGGCAGCCGATTTCTGCACATCGGCCCCGACAGCGTCGAGCCGGGCGCCTTCCCCGCTCCGCCGGACCGGACAGCGTCCGTCCGCGACCTCGCCATCCAGCCGGAGAGCGGTTCCGTCTGGGCGGTCGGCGGGGCCCGTTCCGGCCGCGGCGGCACGATCTGGGCTTACCGCCGTTGAGCCGGCTACCGCCTGACCAAGTGGCGACGACCTCCGCTATCGGTTGGAGAAGGAAGGCTTGCGCTTCTCGGTGAAGGCGGCCATCCCCTCCTTCTGGTCCGCCGTGGCGAAGGTGGCGTGGAAGACGCGGCGTTCGAACCGCACCCCTTCGGCAAGCGTGGTCTCGAACGCCCGGTTGACGGCCTCCTTGGCCATCATCGCGATCGGCGTGGACATGCCGGCGATCGTCTCGGCCACCGTCCGCGCTTCGGCGAGCAGGTCGGCGGCCGGGACGATCCGGGAGACCAGGCCCGCCCGCTCCGCCTCCTCGGCGTCCATGGTGCGGCCGGTCAGGCACATCTCCATCGCCTTGGCCTTGCCGACCGCACGGGTCAGCCGCTGCGAGCCGCCGATGCCCGGGATGACGCCCAGCTTGATCTCCGGCTGACCGAAGACGGCGGTGTCGGCGGCGAGCACGATGTCGCAGAGCATGGCCAGCTCGCACCCGCCGCCCAGCGCGTAGCCGGACACCGCGGCCAGCGTGGGCTTGCGTACCTGCCCGAGCCGGTCCCAGGCGGCGAACCAGTCGCTGAGATAGACGTCCATGTAGTCGTTGGGCCGCATCTCCTTGATGTCGGCGCCGGCGGCGAAGGCGCGCTCGGAGCCGGTGATCACCAGGCAGCCGATGTCCGGATCGCGGTCGAATCCGGTCGCGGCCTCCACGACCTCGTCCATGAGCTGGAGGTTCAGCGCGTTGAGCGCCTTGGGCCTGTTGAGGGTGATGAGGCCGACCCGGTTCTCCGACTCGGTGAGGATGGTCTCGTATCGCGTCATGAGCGTTCCCTGATGGAGTTGACGATGGCGGAGAAGTCCTGGCCGGCCCCGGCGCCTTCGGCGAAGGCCGCGTAGATCTCCGCCGCGTGGAGGCCGAGGTCGGCGGCCACGCCGTGGGCGCGAACGGCATTGGCCGCCAGGCCGAGGTCCTTGGCCATGAGGGCCCCGGCGAAGCCGGGCCGGTAGTCGTGGTTGGCCGGGCTCGCCGGCACCGGGCCGGGCACCGGGCAGTTCGTGGTCAGCGCCCAGCATTGCCCGGAGGCGGCCGAGGCCACGTCGTACAGCGCCTGGTGCGACAGGCCGAGCCGTTCACCCAGGACGAAAGCCTCACTGACCGCGATCATGGAGGCGCCGAGGATCATGTTGTTGCAGATCTTCGCCGCCTGCCCGGCACCCGGCCCGCCGCAGTGGACGACGCGGCGGCCCATCGCCGCCAGCACCGGTTCGACGGCGGCGAAGTCCGATTCGGCCGCGCCCACCATGAAGGTCAGCGTCGCCGCGCTCGCCCCGACGACGCCTCCGGAGACGGGGGCGTCGAGGGCCCGGTGCCCGGCGGTGACCGCTGCTCGCGCGGCGGCGTGCGCGTCGGCCACGTCGATGGTCGAGCAGTCGGCGAACAGCGTGCCGGGCCGGGCCGCGGGCAGGATGTCGTCGTAGCACCGCAGGACGTGCGGTCCGGCGGGCAGCATGGTGATGACCAGGTCGGCGTCGCCGGCGGCCGCGGCCGCCGAACCCGCCGCCCGCACCCCGTGCCCGGACGCTTCGTTGAGCGCCGCGTCGTCGAGGTCGAACCCGTCCACGTGGTGTCCGGCCTTGACGAGGTTACGCGCCATGAGCCCGCCCATGTTGCCCAGGCCGATGAAGGCGATCCTCATGACAGCCCCAGCTCCTTGTCGCCCAGCGGCGCGAAGAAGGCGTCGACCTCCGCCGCGGAGGCCGCCTGAACCCACCGCGGCGACCGGTCCTTGTCGATGACCTGTGCGCGGATGCCCTCTTCCAGATCGGGATGGCCCAGCGCCCGGCACGAGACGCGATACTCCTGGTCCAGCACCTCTTCCAGCGAGCCGAGCAGCCCGGCGCGCCGGAGCGATCGCAGCGTCACCCGCAGCGCGGTCGGTGACTTGGCCGCGATCTGCTCCGCGGCCTCCTTCGCCGCGCTCTCGCCGATGTCCAGCAACTGCTCGACGATCTCCGGAACGCTCTCACCGGCGTAACACACGTCGATCCAGGAGCGTTGCTCCGGCAGCGACCCTTCTGGAGCGGGTACGGCATGAGCCTCCAGCGCCGCCGTGACCCCGTGCGCCGCCGCGCTCCGCCGGAAGGCGGGCAGGTCGGCCGAGGGCACGAAGTGGTCGGCCAGGCCGCAGGCGATGGCGTCGCCCGCCCCGATCGTCGTGCCGGTCAGCGCGAGGTGCAGCCCGATGTCGCCGGGAGCGCGCGACAGCAGGAAGGTACCGCCCACGTCGGGGATCAGGCCGATGCCGGTCTCCGGCATGGCCAGCCTCGTGCGTTCGGTGACCACGCGGACGCTGCCGTGCGCGGATACGCCGACGCCGCCGCCCATGACCAGGCCGTCCATGAGAGCGACGTACGGCTTGCCGTAGCGGGCGATGCGGGCGTTGAGCAGGTATTCGTCGCGCCAGAACGCGGCGGTGGCATCGCCGCCACCCTGCCGGATGTCCTGGTAGATCGAGCGGATGTCGCCTCCGGCGCACAGCCCGCGTTCGCCGGCGCCGCTGATCAGCACGGCCTGGACCGTCTCGTCGCTCTCCCACGCCCGCAGCGCGGCGTCGATGTGCCGGACCATGTCGTGGGTGAGCGCGTTGAGCGCCTTCGGCCGGTTGAGCAGGATGTGACCGAGACGGCCGTCCTGCCTGGTCTCGATGTCCATCAGGCGGCCCCGCTCAGATTGCCGGTGAGGCCGCGGGCGACGATGACGCGCATGATCTCGTTGGTCCCTTCGAGGATCTGGTGCACCCGCAGATCGCGCACGATCTTCTCGATGCCGTATTCGGTGAGGTAGCCGTAGCCGCCGTGGAGTTGCAGGGCGCGGTTGGCGACGGTGAACCCGGTGTCGGTGACGAAGCGTTTGGCCATCGCGCAGAGCTCGACCGCCTTGGGGTCGCCCTCGTCGAGCGCCGTGGCCGCCCGCCACAGCAGGGCGCGGGCGGCCTCGAGTTCGGTCGCCATGTCGGCGAGCTGGAACTGCAGCCCTTGGGCGTGCGAGAGCGGCGCGCCGAACGCCTGCCTGTCACCGAGGTAGGAGGTGCTGGCCTCCAGCGCGGCCCGCGCGCCGCCGAGCGAGCAGGCGGCGATGCCGAGGCGGCCGCCGTTGAGGGCGTTCATCGCGATCCGGAATCCGTCGCCCTCCCGGCCCAGAAGCCGGTCGGCGGGGACGCGTACGCCGTCGAAGACGACCTGCCGGGTGGGCTGGGCGTTCCAGCCCATCTTCTCCTCGTTGGCGCCGAAGGACAGGCCGGGGTCGTCGCGTTCGACGACGAACGCGGAGACGCCGCGCGCGCCGGAGACGCCGGTGCGGGCCATGACCACGTACACCTGCGCGGCCCCGGCTCCGGAGACGAACTGCTTGACGCCGTCCAGGACGTAGGCGTCCCCATCCCGTACGGCTCGCGTGGCGAGCGCCGCCGCGTCAGAACCGGCGCCAGGCTCGGTCAGGCAGTAGCTGGCCAGGCTACGCATCGAACACAGCCCGGACAGCCAGCGCGTGCGCTGCTCGATGCTGCCGTAGTGGTCGATCATCCAGGCGACCATGTTGTGGATGGAGATATATCCGGCGATGGACGGACAGCCGGTGGCCAGCGTCTCGAAGATCAGCGTGCCGTCGCGGCGGGACAGGCCCGAGCCGCCGAACTCCTCGCTGACGTAGACGCCGCCGAGACCGAGGTCGGCCGCCTTGGTCAGCACGTCGACCGGGAAGTGCTTGCGCCGGTCCCAGTCGATCGCGTTGGGGGACAGGTGCTCGTGGGTGAAGCCGGCGACCGCCTCGACGATGGCGAACTGCTCCTGCGTCAGTACGGGCATCGGCCTCAGCCCATCGTCGGGATCGTGAAGCTGGCGCCCTCGCGAATGCCCGACGGCCAGCGGGAGGTGACCGTCTTGGCCTGGGTGAAGAAGCGGATGGAGTCGGTGCCGAACTGGTTGAGGTCGCCGAACATGGAGCGTTTCCAGCCGCCGAAGGAGTGATAGGCGACCGGGACGGGGATGGGCACGTTGACCCCGACCATGCCGGTGTTCACCCGGCGGGTGAAGTCGCGTGCCGTGTCGCCGTCGCGGGTGAAGATGGCGACGCCGTTGCCGTACTCGTGCTCGCTCGGCAGCCGCAGCGCGTGCTCGTAGTCGCCGGCGCGCACGATGGACAGCACGGGCCCGAAGATCTCCTCGCGGTAGATCCGCATGTCGGGCCGCACGTGGTCGAACAGGGACGGGCCGATGAAGAAGCCGCCCGGCTCCGGCACGTCGGCGTCCCGGCCGTCGACCACGAGCTCGGCGCCCTCGCTCACGCCGATCTCCACGTAGTCGCGGACGCGCCGCAGGGCGTCGGAGCCGACCAGCGGGCCGAAGTCGGCGCCGGGGTCGTCGCTGCGGCCCAGGCGCAGCTCGCCGATCCTGGCCACCAGCCGTTCCCGCAGCGCGTCCGCGGTCGCCTGTCCCACGGGGACGGCCACCGAGATGGCCATGCAGCGTTCGCCCGCCGAGCCGTAGCCGGCGCCGATCAGCGCGTCCGCGGCCTGGTCCAGGTCGGCGTCGGGCATGACGATCAGGTGGTTCTTGGCGCCGCCGAAGCACTGGGCGCGCTTGCCGTGCGCGGTGGCGGTCGTGTAGACGTGCTCGGCGACCCGGGTGGAGCCGACGAAGGCGACCGCGCTCACCCTGTCGTCGGTCAGCAGGGTGTCGACGGCGTCCTTGGCGCCGTGGATCACGTTCAGTACACCGGGTGGGAGGCCGGCTTCGGTGAGCAGTTCGGCCAGCCGTACCGGAACTGATGGGTCACGCTCGAGGGCTTGAGCACGAAGGCGTTGCCGCAGGCGACGGCGGGGGCCAGTTGCCACAGCGGGATCATGGCGGGGAAGTTGAACGGCGTGATCCCCGCGACCACCCCCAGCGGCCGGCGCATGGAGTAGACGTCGATCCCGCTGCCCGCGTTGTCGGTGAACTCGCCCTTGAGCAGGTGGGGGACGCCCGCGGCGAACTCGACCACCTCCAGGCCGCGCTGGATGTCGCCGTCGGCGTCGGCGACGGTCTTGCCGTGTTCGGATGACAGCAGCCGGGCCAGGGTGTCGCGTTCGGCCTCGACCAGGTGCAGGAACCTCAGCAGCACGCGGGCGCGGCGCTGCGGATTCCACTCCGCCCAGGCCGCCTGGGCTTCGGCGGCGTCGGAGATGGCCGCCCTGGTCTCGTCCGGAGTGGCCAGCGGGACTCTGGCCTGGACGGTTCCGGTGTTCGGGTCGTGGACGTCGCCGAAGGTGCCCGAGATGCCGGGGACGTGCTTGCCGCCGATGAAATGGGACAGTTCACGGATCATGGAGCCTGCTTTCGCCAGGTGGACCCGAGGATGGGCATGCAAAGGAGGGCAGGTCAGAGGTGAGTGACCGCCGTCGCCATCGGATCACCTGGGCCGCGGGCGCGTTCCGGTGCCATGCGTGTTCGCTCCATCCTCGTGGACAACACATGCCAGAACTCGCGGCCGGTATCCTGACTCCCGGATCAGCGCACGTCATCCGGCCTTCCCGGCTTTCGCCAGTGGCACTGTCGAGCGATGACGCACATCCCCGGTCACAGTGGCGGGACCGTGCTGGATTCACACCAGCTTCCCTGCACCGCGAGCGTTCCTGTTGAAAATATAGTTGGACGTCCTAGTAAGTCCAGTGCCGGCTTCCCTTGGCTTAGGGTGGGGGTCGCAGTTGGTTCGCCCCGTCAGCCAGGCGAGGCGTCGTAAGAGGGAACCCGGTGCGAATCCGGGACTGCCCCGCAGCGGTGAGTGGGAACGACCGCCGTCACCAGCACTCGGCCCCCGGGGCCGGGGAAGCGACGGCCAGTAGGCATGTGCGACGCGCCCGCGAGTCCGAAGACCTGCCACTGCCCGCGCGCACCCCGCGCGCGGTGCATCGGACGGCCTCGAGGGAGGGCTGGGCGACCACGCGGGCCAGAAGTGTGCCCGCGCCTGGGCCGTGCCTTCGCTCGAACGCCGGGGATGTCCCCGTGACTCGCGAAGGAGAGTTCCGTGACCGAGCGTTCGCTCGCCACCGTGTACGGCTACCCCCGCCAGGGACCCGGCCGCGAACTGAAGAAGGCCGTCGAAGGCTACTGGGCGGGCCGGATCACCGCCGCCGAGCTGGAAGCCGCCGCCGCCGGCCTGCGCCGCGCCGCCTGGCGCGAGCTCACCGACGCCGGCCTCGGCGAAGTCCCCTCCGGCGACTTCTCGCTGTACGACCACGTGCTGGACACCACCGTCATGGTCGGCGCGATCCCCGAGCGGCACCGGGCGGCCGTGGAGGCCGACCCGCTGGCCGGCTACTTCGCCATGGCCCGCGGCACCCAGGACGTGGCGCCGCTGGAGATGACCAAGTGGTTCGACACCAACTACCACTACCTGGTCCCCGAGCTCGGCCCTGACACCGTCTTCACCGCCAACCCCGGCAAGCAGGCCGCCGAGCTGACCGAGGCCCTGTTGCAGGGCCACAACCCGCGCCCGGTCGTGGTCGGCCCCGTCACCTACCTGCTGTTGTCCAAGCCCGCCCCCGGCGTCGAGCCCGGCTTCGAACCGCTGTCGCTGCTGGAACGGCTGCTGCCCGTCTACGCCGAGATCCTCGCGTCGCTGCAGTCAGCGGGCGCCGATTGGGTGCAGTTCGACGAGCCCGCCCTGGTCCAGGACCGGCCGCAGGAGGTGCTCGACGCCGTCGCCGCCGCCTACGCCCACCTCGGCGGGCTGACCCGGCGGCCCAGAATCCTGGTGACCAGCTACTTCGACCGGCTCGGCGCCGCCCTGCCCGTGCTGGCCGCCGCCCCCGTCGAGGGCCTCGGACTCGACTTCACCGGCTCGGCCGCCGCCAACCTCGACGACCTGGCCGCGGCCGGCGGGCTGCCCGGCAAGCGGCTGGTGGCCGGGGTCGTGGACGGGCGCAACATCTGGATCAACGAGCTGGAGAGGTCGCTGGCCACGCTCGCCACCCTGCTCGGACTGGCCGAGCGGGTGGACGTGGCCGCCTCCTGCTCCCTGCTGCACGTCCCCTACGACACCGCGCTGGAGACCGACCTCCATCCCGAGGTGGCCGGCTGGCTCGCGTTCGCCCGCCAGAAGGTCGCCGAGACCGTCACGCTCACCCGCGGCATCAGCAGGGGCACCCACCTCATCGCCGAGCAGGTGGACGCCAACCAGGCCGCGCTGCGCGCCCGCGCCGAGTCGCCGCTGACCCACAACCCGGCGGTCCGCGCGCGCACGACGGCCGTCACCGCCGCTGACAGCCGTCGCATCAGCCCGTACGGCGAGCGCGCCGCCGCCCAGCGGGCCAGGCTGAAGCTGCCGCCGCTGCCGACCACCACGATCGGCTCGTTCCCGCAGACCAGCGAGTTGCGCGTCGCCCGTGCCGACCTGCGCGCGGGCCGTATCGACCAGGCCGCCTACGACGAGCGCATCGCGGCCGAGATCCGCCAGGTGCTCGCCTTCCAGGAGGAGGCCGGGCTCGACGTCCTGGTGCACGGCGAGCCGGAGCGCAACGACATGGTCCAGTACTTCGCCGAGCAGCTCGACGGCTACGTGGCCACCCAGCACGGCTGGGTGCAGTCCTACGGCAGCCGCTACGTCCGCCCGCCGATCCTGGCCGGCGACATCTCCCGTCCCGAGCCGATGACGCTGCGCTGGACCACCTACGCCCAGTCGCAGACCAGCCGCCCGGTCAAGGGCATGCTCACCGGGCCGGTCACCATGCTGGCCTGGTCCTTCGTCCGCGACGACCAGCCGCTCGGCGAGACCGCCCGCCAGGTGGCGCTGGCCCTGCGCGAGGAGGTGGCCGACCTGGAGGCGGCGGGCACCACCGTCATCCAGGTCGACGAGCCCGCGCTGCGCGAGACGCTGCCGCTGCGCGCCGCCGACCGGCCCGCCTACCTGGAGTGGGCCACCGAGTCCTTCCGCCTGGCCACCTCCGGCGTACGCGACGACACCCAGATCCACACCCACATGTGCTACGCCGAGTTCGGTGAGATCCTGGCAGCCATCGACGACCTCGACGCCGACGTGATCAGCCTGGAGGCCGCCCGCTCCCACATGCAGGTGGCGCACGAACTGTCCGAGGGCGGCTACCCGCGCGAGGTCGGGCCAGGCGTCTACGACATCCACTCGCCGCGCGTACCGGGCGTGGAGGAGGTCGCGAGCCTGCTGCGCGCGGGCCTGGCGGCCATCCCGGTCGAGCGGTTGTGGGGCAATCCCGACTGCGGGCTGAAGACCCGCGGCTGGGAAGAGGTCCGCAGCTCGCTGACGAACCTCACCGCCGCCGCCCGTCAGGTCCGCGAGAACCCGACCGGCTGAAGCTCAGTGCATGGTGTAGCAGTGGTGCGTGGCGTCCAGCCAGGTCTTGTCGAGTTCCTGGCCCACGACCCTGCCGACGGCCACCAGAGCGGAGGTGAAGGATTCGGCCGGTTCGGCGACGGGCTCGTCCGGGTCGGCCGGGTCGAGGTTGAAGCGCAGGCCGCTCAGATAGGGGTCGAGCGCGTCCGGGTCCAGGCCGGAGCGCTCGTCGGTGTCGTAGATGTCGAGCACGGTGAGCAGCTCACCGGATCGCGCGAACTTCAGCAGGCAGTCGCCGTGGAAGTCCCAGCTGATCGCCAGTGCCTGCCCCTCGCCGCCGGTCAACGCGAGGACGGCGTCGTCCTCGGCGATCCGGTGATCACCGATGAGCACCGTCCAGGCGCCCATCCGGCCGGCCAGAAGCCCGGCCTCCGCCTCGTCGCTCCCGTCGGAACCCGGTCCCCATCCGGCGTAGTCGTCCGGCACACCACTGCCGGGATCCCCGTGGAGCAGGCCGACGGCTTCCTCTGCCGTGGGCCCCTGGCACCAGACGGCGTAGAACTGCCGCATGGAGACGTCACTGGGATCGTAGGAGCGAAGCAGCTGGTACAGGTGATCCGCGGGCATGCCGTGCCTTCCCTTCGATCGGTCTGAGCGGTACGGCTGCCGCCCGGCTCACGGCCGGGCCGGAACCGTACGACACGAGGGGGGTGTT